>JASLBO010000009.1 GCA_030146605.1 Sphingomonas sp.
CATATCGGCGCGAACGGCGATCCGCGCGCGCACATGCTGGCGGTGTGCCAGCCTTCGGTGCCCGCCTTCGCCGCCGCGGCGGTGATGAGCGCGGACAAGCATCCCAACCGGCCGAGGACGCTCGCCATGATGGGCGGCCCGATCGACACCCGCGAGGCGCCCACCGCAGTCAACACGCTGGCGACCGAGCGGCCGCACAGCTGGTTCGCGAAGAACGTCATCGCGACGATCCCGGCGACCTATGCCGGCGCGGGGCGGCGGGTCTATCCCGGCTTCCTCCAGCTCGCGGGGTTCATGACGATGAATCTCGGCAGCCACATGGTCAGCCATTGGGAGATGTTCCGGCATCTCGTGGACGGCGACGGCGAGAGCGCCGATTCGACGATGAAATTCTATGAGGAATATCGCTCGGTCTGCGACATGACCGCCGAATTCTATCTCCAGACGATCGACGTGGTGTTCCAGAACCATTCGCTTCCCAAGGGCGAGATGCTCCATCGCGGGCGGCGGGTGGATCCCTCGGCGATCACCGACGTCGCGATCCTCGCGATCGAGGGCGAACGCGACGATATTTCGGGCCTCGGGCAGACCAGGGCGGCGCTGACCATTGCGGACAAGCTGCCGGCCAAGCTAAAGCGATATCATATGGCGCCCGAAGTCGGCCATTACGGCATCTTCAACGGCTCCAAATGGCGCACGAAGATCGCGCCGGTGCTCGAACAGTGGATCGCGCAGCACGACTGATTCGCGCTGCGGAAAGCCCGGCGGTTGACACGCTTGACACACTGGCGGGTTTTGCAGGCTGACAAGAGTTGGTAAGCTGTTGTATCAGAACGATAAGATATAGGCGCGGTTGACGCGGCGTGTCTCTTCGCGCCTGCGACGCGACACCCGCGCGACACCCGCGCGACACCCGCGCGACACCCGCGCGACACGCTGCGACACCTGCGCGACGTCTGCGCGTCTGTCGCGCGCGACGCAGCCCACAGCTCTCACCAATTGCGTTGACGCAATCGCGCTGGATCGATCGACGGGGTCAAAGAGCGGACGGCAAGGCCGACCGCCCGAGGCAAGCAGACGAATTCCTACATTACAAGAGGGGGCGGGATGCGACCGATCCGTATCGCCGCCACGTTGCATCGCCTGGTGAGGGCCGCATCCCCTCACCCGGCTCCGACCAGGGCTCGGCTACGCCGAACCCAAGTCTGCGCAACCCTCTCCCCCTTACAGGGGGCTAGGGAAGTCAAGGGTCGATCCCCTAATCGTATGCCGTCACCAGCATGCTCCACGCAACCAGCGCGAGCAGGCCCCAGATCGCCACGACGATCAGCACGCCGCCCCAGCTGACCGGGCGGCGGGTCGCGATCTCGGCGCTGGCGCGATGCTCGGCGAATTGCCCGGGCGGGATCATCTTCTCGAACAGCCACACGCCCAGCGGGATCAGGATCGCATCGTCGAGCAGCCCCAGCACGGGGATGAAGTCGGGGATCAGGTCGATCGGCGAAAGCGCATAGGCCGCGACGAGCAAGCCGAACAATTTGGCGTAGAGCGGCGTGCGCGGGTCGCGAACCGCGAACCAGACGGCATGGGCTTCGGTACGGATGCGGTGCGCGAGCGAGGGGCCCATGACAAGGGGATCAGGCCGGCAGCGGCCGGCCGTCAACCCCGTAATCGCCGCATCAACCTTGCTCAGCCTTCCGCGGTCGTATGTACCACCGCGTGGCTGCCGTCCTCGCCGGCTTTGATCGTGCCGCCGAACAGCATCTTGAGCTTGCCCGAGACCGACATGTCGGTTTCCCACAATTCGGCGCTGTCGATGTCGAAGCGGAGCAAGGCGAGGTTGGGATCTTCCTTGCCGCCCGGAAACCATGCCTCGACCTGGCTGTTCCACAATTTGTCGATCATCGCACGGTCGTTGGCGACCTGCGCAACGCCGTCGAAGCAGGCGAAATAATCATGCCCCTTCGAAACGAAGTGGGCCATCGCCCGGCCGCCCGGGGCGAGGCGATTGTCCTTGCCGATGAAGAAGAATAGCGTGTCGACCTGATCCTCGTCGAGCTGCGCGGTGAGCGGGATATGGTGTTCGGGGCTGTCCATCAGCCCGATCATCAAATACGGGCTGCTGGCCAGCTTCGCCCACAGGTCTTTCTTGAGTTCGGTGGTGTCGGCCATGATGCTCTCCGGATTGCGTTCGGGAGAGTAACGATGTCCCGGTTCAGGCGTTCCCGAGCGACGCCGCGGCGCCGAGCAGTTCGAGGTCGGTGCGGTTGACCAATGCGATCGGCACCTCCGAGAGCTGGCGGCGGAACGCGGCCTTGCCTTCCATGCGGCGGCGAAGGCCCGGATCCATCATCTGCGGATGCAGCGCCCGGGCGATCGCGCCGGTGAGGAACACGCCGTCCCATGCGCCATAAGCGAGGGCGAGATCGCCGGCGAAGCTGCCGAGATGCTCGACGAACATGCGGACCACCGCGGTGCTCACCGGATCGCGGCCGATATTGCGGGTGACGTCCTCGGGCTTTTCGAGCTTCTTGCCGCCGGACAGTGCCTCATAGGCGAGCAGCAGGCCGTGGGCGCCGAGCAGGGTCTCGATGTCGAAGACGATGCCCTTCGACGTGCAATATTGCGCGAAGGTGCGTTCGTCGGCGCTGGCGGGGGCGAACGACATGTGCCCCGCCTCGGTCTGGAGCGCGCTGAGCTTTCCGCCGGCGGTGATCAATGCGGCGACGCCGAGCCCCGTGCCGGTGCCGATCACGACATAGTTGCCGCCGGGTTCGACGGGGCGGGGCGGCGGCCCTTGCAGCGGGGTGAAGGCGGATACCGGCAGCATCGTGAGCGCGAGCGCATTGGCGGCGCATTCGTTGAGCGCTCGCGGACGGACACGCAGCACCGCCTCGACGCCCGAGAGCGAGATGTACCAGCGGCTGCCGGTGAGGTTGATCAGATCGCCGCGCACTGCACCGGCGACGGCGAGCACGCTCGGCAGCCGCGCCTCCTGCAGCCCGACGCTGGCCAGATAGGTGACCAACGCACTGGTGAAGGTCGGGTGCTCGGCGGTCATGAACTTGCGGACGTCGCGCGGCATCAGCCCGGCTTCACCGCCGGTCAGCCCGAACCGAACCGATTGACGGCCGATATCGGCCACCAATGCAACGTCTCCTGCCATTTGCGGCCCCTCCATGACGGCCTCCTTGCGCGGAAGCTCGACGCTGGTATCGCTAACAGTCGTTACAGAAACAACAACGATGTTGTGCCGGCGTTATGTGGAGAGGCACAGCTAATCATCGTCATCCCGGCGAAAGCCGGGACCCAGGGGCCAAGCAGGACCGGCCGGAATGAGAAACCCTGGGCCCCGGCCTTCGCCGGGGTGACGGCTGCGATCTACGTCAGAAGACCTCGAACAGTCCCGCCGCCCCCATGCCGCCGCCGATGCACATCGTCACGACGACATGCTTCGCGCCGCGGCGCTTGCCTTCGATCAGGGCGTGGCCGGTCATCCGCGCGCCCGACATGCCGTAAGGATGGCCGATCGAGATCGCGCCGCCGTTGACGTTGAGCAACTCGCCCGGAATGCCGAGCTTGTCCTGGCAATAGAGCACCTGCACCGCGAAGGCTTCGTTGAGCTCCCACAGGCCGATATCGTCCATCTTGAGGTTGAAGCGCTCGAGCAGTTTGGGGATCGCATATACCGGGCCGATGCCCATCTCGTCGGGCTTGGTACCCGCGACCGCCATGCCGACATAGCGGCCGAGCGGCTGGAGCCCGCGCTGTTCGGCGAGCTTTTCCTCCATCAGCACCGAGGCCGAGCTGCCGTCGGAGAGCTGGCTGGCATTGCCCGCCGTCACGGTGCCGCCCGGAAGCACTTCCTTGAGCGACTTGAGACCTTCGAGCGTGGTGTCGGCGCGGTTGCCCTCGTCCTTCGAAAGCGTGACTTCCTTCTGGCTGACCTCCTTGGTCTCCTTGTTCGTCACGTTCATCACCGCGGTGACGGGGACGATCTCGTCGTCGAACTTGCCCGCGGCCTGCGCGGCGGCGGTGCGCTGCTGCGACTGGAGCGCGTATTCGTCGCAGCGGTCGCGGCCGATGCCGTAGCGCGCGGCAACCACTTCGGCGGTCTGGAGCATCGGCATGTAGATGTCGTTCTGGATCGCGAGCAACTCGCGGTCGGGCTCGACGCGCATCTGCGGGGTCTGGACGAGGCTGATCGATTCCACCCCGCCGCCGATCGCGATGTCCATATTGTCGACGATGATCTCCTTGGCGGCGGTGGCGATTGCCATCAGGCCCGAAGCGCATTGACGATCGACCGACATGCCGGCGACGGTGACGGGCAGGCCGGCGCGGAGCAACGCGTTGCGCGCGATGTTGCCGGCTTGGCTGCCCTGCTGGAGCGCGGCGCCGAACACGACGTCCTGCACCTCGGCGGGGTCGATGCCGGCACGCTCGACCGCGGCCTTGATCGCATGGCTGCCGAGCGTGGGGGCGGGGAGCGCGTTGAACGCGCCGCGATAGGCGCGGCCGATCGGGGTGCGGGCGGTGGAGACGATGACTGCGGAGCGCATTTTCTTTCCTCTTTCTAGCTCCCCTTCCGCTTGCGGGAGGGGTCGGGGGAGGGGCTGATTTGCCGCTCCCGGTTCGCAGGAGGGGCCAGCCCCTCCCCTAACCCCTCCCGCAAGCGGGAGGGGAACTTAAACGTAAAC
>JASLBO010000025.1 GCA_030146605.1 Sphingomonas sp.
TGGTCACCTGCGACGCGGTCTCGAGCTTGCCCGAATAGATGCGCGCGAAAGTCAGCGTGCCGACGAACGGATCGTTCATGATCTTGAACGCGAGCGCCGAGAACGGCACGTCGTCCGACGACGGACGCTCGTCCGGCGTCACGCCGTCGAGCTTGAGGCCCTGGATCGCGGGAACGTCGAGCGGCGAAGGCAGATAGTCGACCACGGCATCGAGCAGGGGCTGGACGCCCTTGTTCTTGAACGCCGAACCGCAGACCACCGGCACGAACGCCATGCTGAGCGTGCCCTTGCGGATCAGCTTCTTCAGGTCGGCGACGCTCGGCTCGTTACCTTCGAGATACTTTTCCATCAGGTCGTCGTCGAGTTCGACGGCCATTTCGATCAGCTCGCTGCGGTACTTGGCGGCCTTTTCGACCATGTCCGCGGGGATATCCTCATAGACGAACTTCGCGCCCAGGCTCTCTTCGAGCCAGATGATCGCGCGGTTCTCGACCAGATCGACGAGGCCCTTGAAGCCGCCTTCGATGCCGATCGGGAGATACAGCACGGCCGGACGCGCGCCGAGGCGCTCGATGATCGAATTGACGCAGAAATAGAAGTCGGCGCCGGTGCGATCGAGCTTGTTGATGAAGCACATCCGCGGCACGCCGTATTTGTCGGCTTGGCGCCAGACGGTCTCCGACTGCGGCTCGACGCCGGCAACGCCGTCGAAGCACGCGACCGCGCCGTCGAGCACGCGCAGCGAACGCTCGACTTCGATCGTGAAGTCGACGTGCCCGGGGGTGTCGATGATGTTGATCAGATGCTCTTCGCCCTTGCCCTCTTCGGCGCGCCACTTGCACGTCGTTGCGGCGGACGTGATCGTGATCCCGCGCTCCTGCTCCTGCTCCATCCAGTCCATCGTCGCGGTGCCCTCATGGACCTCGCCGATCTTGTAGGACTTGCCGGTGTAATAGAGGATGCGCTCGGTCGTCGTCGTCTTGCCGGCGTCGATGTGCGCCATGATGCCGATGTTGCGATAGCGGTCGAGCTGATGGCTGCGGGCCATGATCGTGGTCCTTACGATTTAGAAGTGTGACTGAACGCCGAAGCGATCAGGGAAAGAACAGCTTGGCAATCGCCGCCCCCGCGCCCAACAGCGCAGCGACGGCGATAAACCCTTGGAAGACGGTTGCGAACGACACGATTTTGGTGTCGATTCGCGTCTTCTGCATCTCGGCAATGGCTTTGTCGGTATTCACGCCCATCTGACGAATCCGCGCCAGCTGCTCCTGCAGATCCAGCTCGTTTCGGTCCATCTGCGTCGCCATCGCCGTGCCTCCGCCGCCCTATATAATAGCTTACCAGCGATAATGCGAGAAGGCGCGGTTGGCTTCGGCCATACGATGGGTATCTTCGCGCTTCTTCACCGCGTTGCCGCGGTTGTTGGCGGCATCCATCAGCTCGCCCGAAAGGCGGGCCGACATGGTGTGCTCGCTGCGGTTACGAGCCGAAGTGATCAGCCAGCGGATAGCGAGTGCCTGTGCACGCTCCGGACGGACCTCGACGGGAACCTGGTAGGTCGCACCGCCGACGCGGCGCGAACGGACCTCGATGCCCGGCTTGATGTTGTTGAGTGCGTCATGGAACACGCCGATCGGCTCGCGCTTGGCGCGCTGCTCGACGGTTTCGAGCGCCGTATAGACGATGCCCTCGGCCACGGACTTCTTGCCGTCCAGCATGACCGAATTCATGAACTTGGTGAGAACCTCATCCCCGTAAACGGGATCAGGCAGGATTTCCCGCTTTTCGGGACGACGACGACGAGCCATTCTGTATTCCTTTGGTACTTCAGCTGGTCCGGAACCTGTCCGGGGCTTACTGTGCCTTGCTTGGAGAGGGGCCTGGATCCCCGACAGGATCGCCTTGCAGCGATCTTTCGAGGATGATCATGCCCCCGGCATGATCACTTCGGACGCTTGGCGCCGTACTTGGAACGCGACTGGCGGCGATCCTTCACACCCTGCGTATCGAGCACGCCGCGCAGGACGTGATAGCGAACGCCGGGAAGGTCGCGCACGCGGCCGCCGCGGATCAGGACCACCGAGTGCTCCTGAAGATTGTGACCCTCGCCCGGAATGTAGCTGATGACTTCGCGCTGGTTGGTCAGGCGGACCTTCGCAACCTTGCGGAGCGCCGAGTTCGGCTTCTTCGGGGTCGTGGTGTAGACACGGGTGCAGACGCCGCGCTTCTGCGGGTTCTGCTCCATCGCAGGGACCTTCGACTTGGTCTTCTGCGGTTCGCGGCCCTTGCGGACCAGCTGGTTGATCGTTGGCATGAAGCCCTTCACCTTTGCGTTACCGGAACCTTCCGGCGGTTACTTTGCTGGAGCCCAGACTCTATAGAATACGAAAAGGCCCCGGGTGTCTGCGACCCCCCGGGCCATTGCGTCTCCAGCAACGTTCAGCTCTTTGTTCTCCGAGTCTTGCAGCCCATCGGGCCCTCGCAGAACGGTGGCGCCTATAGCGGCGGAGGTCCGGGTGGTCAATGGGCGGCGGAGGATAACCGGGCGTCAACCCATCGCGCGCTAAACCCCCGGGCACATGCTGCTACGCTCCCGATATCCTCCGATCGCCCCGGCGCTGCTCACCCGACTGGCCCCCGCGCTGCTCGTGCTGGCGGCGACGTTGCTGCTCGGCATGATCGATCTCCCGTTCGCCCAGCGCTGGCGCTGGTTCGAGTCGCCGATGACCGGGCTGGTCTTTGCGGGCGTCGCCGGTCTCGCCGCCTGCCATCTCGCTTTGCTCAGCACCGCCCTTCGTGACCCGTTGACCGCCGCGCTCCCGGCCGCGCTGCTCGCCGGCGCCCTGCCCGGACCGGGACTTGCCGCATTGCTGGTCCCGCTGACGATCTCGGCATATGCGGCGGTCCGCCTGCCGGGACTGCGGGCGGCGGCACGGATCGGGTTGGCCGGCACCGCCATCGCGCTGGCCGCCGCCGGGCTGCACAGCCCTGCCCTCCACCTAGCCGGTTCGCTCACATTGCTTGCCGCGGCGACGCTGCAGATCCGCCGACCGGGCCAGCAGGCAGCCAACGACAACAGCCGCGACGAACCGTTCACCTTGTTTTGGGGTCGGCCCGCGCAACCCGTTCATGCTATGCTGCGCGACCGGACTTCGAGTCCCATATCGGGGGAGTGAGCTTGTGTTCAGCAACAAGGGTCGCAACGAACGGACTCCCGCACCGGGGCAGGGCAATGCCCGCGGGCGCGGGATGTTTTCGGTGATCGGCCCCGACATGGCAGTGACCGGCGATGTCCGCGCCACGGCGGACCTCCATATCGACGGCGGCATCGAAGGCGATGTCCATTGCGCCAATCTCGTCCAGGGATCGGAAAGCCGGATCGTGGGCGGCGTCACCGCCGATACCGCGCGGATCGCCGGATCGATCGAAGGCAGCGTCCGGGTCAAGCATCTGATCGTCGAGCGTTCGGCGCGAATTGTCGGCGACGTCGAATATGAAGACATCACCATCGAGAATGGCGGGCATGTCGACGGCCGGCTAAAGCGCACCGGCGGCGAGGCCGTGGCAAGCGGGCCGCGCGCCGTGCCCGACGCCGCGCACGAACAGGCGGCCTGACTTCGTTCGATGCGATTTGTGCTCCTGCGAAAACAGGAGTCCAGAGTCACAGGCGCATCGCTCGCGGCCTGGGCCCTGCTTCCGCGGGAGCACAAAAGGAGGTGCTTCCTACGGAAAGCACCTCCTTTGTATCCGCCTAGAGTCCCTTGATCTTGGTCAGATGCGCCTGGACGATCTTCTCGGCCTCGGCAGCGAAGCTCTTGAGTTCGGGAACGTCGCCGCTGGCGGCATAGCCCTTGACCAGCGCCAGCGCCTTTTCGTGCGCCATGACCTGCTGGGCCTTGTAGGCGGTGTCGAACGCGGCGCCCTCGGCGGTGCGGAGCGCCTCGAGGCCGGCTTCCTGCTCGACGCTGAGCGCGGGGCTCGGCGCGATTGCCGGATCGGCCTTGGCGCCGGCGGCCTTGAGCTTCGCAGTCGAGGCGGTGTGATGCTCGACCATCATCGCGCCGAAGGCCTTGAGCGGCTGTGCCTGCGCCTTCTCCTGCGCGAGCTTGCCGGCTTCGATCTCGTAATAATCGCTGGCGCCGACCTGGTTGGCGAAGGTCTGCGCCGGCGATGCTGCAGCGTCGGCAGCCACGACATTGTCGGCGGCGTTGTCGGCATAGTTGGCGTCGGCCGGCATGTCCATGCCGGCCATGTTGTCGCCCGTCGTCGTCGTGTTGGCGGTTTCGTTGCCGCCGCATGCGGCAAGGGCGAGTGCCGGGGCGAGCCCCAGAACCAGATTAAGCTTCTTCATGCAGGCGTCCTCCTGTGGAGGTGCGACAACGCTGCCCGAAAGCCTACGTTCCGCATTCTCCGGGCGGCAGCTCAGGCGGCGCGCAGCTCGGCGAGAAAGCCCTGCAATTCCTCCGACAGCGCCGCCGCGCCCTGCTGAAGCTGCGCCGCGACGCCGCGCATCCCGCTCACGCTTGCCGACGCGACTTCGGAAGTCTCGCCGATCGCCTCGACCTCGTGGCGGATCGCTGTGCTGGCACCGACCGCCTCCTCGACATTCCACGCGATCGTCCGCGTCGCATCCTCCTGCGCCGCCACCGCCGCCTGCACCCCTGCCGCCAGCTCGACCATCGCCGCGATCGCGTCCTCGACCTGTTCGTGGCCGAGCGTCACTTCGTCGATCCCGCGCCGGATCTCGTCGACATGCGCGGCGATCTTGCCCGCGGCGACCCCGGTCTGGTTCGAAAGCTGCTTCACTTCGTTGGCGACCACGGTGAAGCCCCGCCCCGCCTCGCCCGCGCGCGCCGCCTCGATCGTCGCATTGAGCGCGAGCAGATTCACTTGCCCGGCGATGTCGCTGATAAGCCCG
>JASLBO010000040.1 GCA_030146605.1 Sphingomonas sp.
CCGCGAGGGAGGATCTTTTCAGTCCTACAGTCCGCGCGTGTCCGGGCGAAAGCGGTCGTGGCGCGGGAGGGTGTCGCCTGCTTGGGCCCAGCCGATGCGGCTGGCGTAGAAGATGTGGAAGCCCGGCGTGACCCCGTCGGGCGCGTCCAGCGTCGCGATGCTGAAATCCACCGTCTCGGGCTGGTGGTCGACCTGCATCAGGAACGGCGTCCCGCAGCGCGTGCAGAAGCGGCGATGACCGAAGTCGCTCGACACGACCTTGCCGACCAGTTCTGCGCCCTGCGTGAAGACGAAATCGTCGACAGGCACGGTGGCGAACGCCATTGCCGGGCTGCCCGAATTGAGCTGGCAGGTGCGGCAATGGCACCAGCCTGCGTCATACGGTTCGGATGCCAGGCGGTAGCGCACCGCGCCGCACAGACAGCCACCTTCCATCGCTCAGCTCCGGTAATCGGCGTTGATCGAGATATAGCCGTGGGTGAGATCGCAGGTCCAGACGGTGGCGCGGCCATCGCCGAGCCCGAGATCGACGCCGATCTCGATCGTGCGACCCTTGAGATGCGCGGCGACCGGCGTCTCGTCATAACCTTCGACGGCGAGGCCGTCACGGGCGACCTGGGTTGCGCCGAAGCGGATCGCGAGCTTGTCGCGCTCGGCGGGTTCGCCGGCCTTGCCGACTGCCATGACGATGCGGCCCCAATTGGCGTCCTCGCCGGCGATCGCAGTCTTCACCAGCGGGGAATTGGCGATCGACATGGCGATACGGTGGGCGCTGCGATCGCTCTCGGCGCCTTCGACGGCGATCTCGATCAGCTTCTGTGCGCCTTCGCCGTCGCGGACGACGAGCAATGCCAGCTGGTGGCAGAGATCGGCGAGCGCGGCGCGGAAGGCTTCGGCGCCGGCATCGTCATCACCCGCCAACGGGGCGTTGCCTGCCTTGCCGGTGGCGAAGGCGAGGATCGTGTCGCTGGTCGAGGTGTCGCCATCGACGGTGATGCACGAGAAGCTCTTGCGATTGGCGTCGGCCAGGGCCGCCTGCAGGAATTCGGGCGCGACTGCCGCGTCGGTGAAGACGAAGCCGAGCATCGTCGCCATGTCCGGCGCGATCATCCCCGAGCCCTTGATGATCCCGACGAGGTTGACCGCGCGCCCGTCGATCACCGCGCGAGTCACCGCGGCCTTGGCGAAGGTGTCCGTCGTCATGATCGTCGCGGCGGCGTCTTCCCAGCTCGCGGGCGCGGCGGTGAAGGCGGCGTCGAGGCCCGCTTCGGCCCTGTCGATCGGCAGCGGCACGCCGATCACGCCGGTCGACGCGACGAAGATATCCGAAGGGTCGCAGCCGAGATGCGCGGCGGTGCGCGCGGCGATCGCCTCGACCGCGGCGCGGCCGCGATTGCCGGTGAACGCGTTCGAATTGCCGGCATTGACCACCAATGCGCGCGCCTTGCCGAGCACCAGCGCCTTGCGGCACCATTCGACTTCGGGCGAGGGGCATTTGCTGTTGGTCAGCACCCCGGCGACGGTGGTGTCCGGATCGAGCGTGACGAAGGTCAGGTCGCAGCGGTCCCAGGCCTTGTAGTGTGCGCGGGCGACCCGCGGGGTGACGCCCGCGACAAGCGGGAGGTCGGGGAAGGGGAGGGCGAGGGGGGAGCGTTCCATGCTGGATCGCCTAGCCGTTGGCGCGATTCGGATAAAGGGCGCACAGCTTGACCCGATACCTTGATCAATTTAGCTTTGAAATGTGACCATTCATGTCGGCATCGGCGAGGCAGAGAAGCGGCTTTCCGAACTTGTCGCGGCCGCCGTCCGTGGCGAAGAGGTCGTGCTATCGGGGGAAAGCGGGCCGCAAGTGCGGCTTGTAGCGGTGCGGCAAAAGTCCGCAGCCGAGCGGGACGAAATCGTCGCCCGTCGGCTTTCCGCGCTCGGCATGTGGAAGGACATTGTTCCTGCGGACTTCGAGGTCCCACCATCGATGACCGACGACGAACTCGACGAGCGCTGGCATCGAAAGGGCTATGGGCCTCCTGCTTGATACGCACGTGCTCGCGTGGTTCGGTCGGGATGATCCGCGACTGAGCCAGCGGTTCAGGGATATCTTGCTCGATCCCGACGCCGAAATGCTGATCAGCGCCGTTACTGCATTCGAGTTCGAGGATTTGCGTGCTCGTGGCCGTTTCGGAGAGATCGGGCCATTGAATCTGCTGGTTTCGGCATTGAATGCGACGGCGATCGACTATCCCGCAGGGGCTATGGAAAGCGTGTCATCGCTGGCGCTGCATCACCGTGACCCGATCGATCGAATGCTGGTGGCACATGCCATCCACGCTCGTTTGCCGTTGATGACGGCCGACCGGACGATCCGCCTCTACCCGGTGGAGATAGTCTGGTAGCTTTTGATTAGACGAAAGGCAGTCGGCACACTATGTCGCAGGCTTCTGCCCCGAGAGAGCCGACTTGAATCTCCTGCTTCTCCTGACTGCGTTGCTCGCGAGCCTGACCGGTGCCGGTTCGGGCGATCGCGGCATGCGCGGGGTTCAGGACGTCGCGGTGGTCCGTGCGGCCGAAGTGGTTCAGGCGGTCGGCCAGCGCGCCCGCGCGGCGCGGCCTTCGCACCCTGTTGCGGATCAAGTCGCCACGCCCGGCCAGCGCTGGGCGGTTGCCGAAGCCGCTTTGCTCCCGAGCGCGGAACAGCGCTTCGAGCGCCGGCTCGAATAAGCCCGCGCGCGGTCCGCTGACGGACCGCTCTCGCACCATTTTCGTTTGATGCGGGTGCCGCCATGCGCGCGGCGTCCGCCCGACCACCTTACAGACACTGGAAATCACCATGCTCGGCGGCCTTGCCAAGACCTTTTTCGGCTCCTCGAACGAACGCTACGTCAAGTCGCTCGGGTCGATCGTCCAGAAGATCAATGCGTTCGAACCGGCCATGTCGGCGATGGACGACGCGACGCTTGCCAACCAGACGATCCTGTTCCGGGAGCGGCTGGCGAACGGCGAAAAGCTCGACAACATCCTGCCCGAGGCCTTTGCCACGGTGCGCGAGGCGGCCAAGCGGACGCTTGGCCAGCGGCATTACGACGTGCAGATGATCGGCGGCATCGTGCTCCATCGCGGCGAGATCGCCGAGATGCGCACCGGCGAGGGCAAGACTCTGGTCGCGACGCTGGCCACCTATCTCAACGCGCTGCCGGGCGAGGGCGTCCACGTCATCACCGTCAACGACTATCTGGCGAGGCGCGACGCCGAGTGGATGGCGCAGGTCTATGGCTTCCTCGGCCTGACCACCGGGGTGATCGTCCCCAATCTGACCGACCAGCAGCGCCGCGACGCGTATAATTCGGACATCACCTACGGCACGAACAACGAGTTCGGCTTCGACTATCTGCGCGACAACATGAAGTACGACCGCGCGTCGATGGTCCAGCGGCCCTTCGCAATGGCGATCGTCGACGAAGTCGATTCGGTGCTGATCGACGAGGCGCGCACCCCGCTGATCATCTCGGGCCCGACCGACGATCGCAGCGAGCTCTATATGAGCGTCGATGCAATCGTGAAGCAGCTCATCCCGTTCGACTACGAAAAGGACGAGAAGCAGCGCACCATCGTGCTGACCGAGGAGGGGACCGAGAAGGTCGAGCGCATGCTCGAAGATGGCGGGCTGCTGATCGGCGCCAATCTCTACGATTTCGAAAACACGCAGGTGGTGCACCACCTCAACCAGTCGCTGCGGGCGAACGTGATGTTCAAGCGCGACATCGATTACATCGTCAAGGAAGACAAGGTCATCATCATCGACGAGTTTACCGGTCGCATGATGGACGGCCGGCGCTGGTCCGACGGCCTCCACCAGGCAGTGGAAGCCAAGGAAGGCGTGACGATCGAGCCCGAGAACCAGACGCTCGCCTCGATCACCTTCCAGAATTATTTCCGGATGTACCCCAAGCTCTCGGGCATGACCGGCACCGCCGCGACCGAGGCGCCCGAATTCTTCGACATCTACAAGATGAACGTCGTCACGATCCCGACCAACCTGCCGGTCGCCCGCGTCGACGAGGAAGACGAGTTCTACAAGACCACCGAAGAGAAGTTCGGGGCGATCGCCAAGAAGATCCGCGAGCATTCGGCCAAGGGCCAGCCGGTGCTGGTCGGCACCGTCTCGATCGAAAAGAGCGAGTTGCTGTCCGAATTCCTCAAGAAGGAAGGCGTCGAGCACGCCGTGCTGAACGCGCGGCATCACGAGCTGGAAGCGGGCATCGTCGCGCAGGCCGGCCGGCTGGGCGCGGTGACGATCGCCACCAACATGGCCGGCCGCGGCACCGACATCCAGCTGGGCGGCAATCTCGAATTCCGCATCCATGACGAGCTCGAGGCGATGCCCGAGGGTCCCGATCGCGATGCCGCGATCGAGCAGATCAAGGCCGAGATCCAGGCCGAGAAGGACCGCGTCCGCGAAGCCGGCGGGCTGTTCGTGCTCGGCACCGAGCGCCACGAGAGCCGCCGCATCGACAACCAGCTGCGCGGCCGCTCGGGCCGCCAGGGCGATCCGGGCCTCAGCCGCTTCTATCTGAGCCTCGACGACGATCTGTTGCGCATCTTCGGCTCGAACACGCTGTTCGCCAAGATGATGCGCAACAATATCGAGGACGGCGAGGCGATCGGCTCGAAATGGCTGTCCAAGGCGATCGAGACCGCGCAGCGCAAGGTCGAGGCGCGCAACTACGACATCCGCAAGCAGGTCGTCGAATATGACGACGTGATGAACGACCAGCGCAAGGTCATCTACGAGCAGCGCGCCGACATCATGGACGCCGACACGGTGGGCGAGGTCGTCGCCGACATGCGGCTGGAAACGGTCAATTCGATCGTCGGCGAGGCGTGCCCTCCCAATTCCTATCCCGAGCAATGGAACGTGGCGGGGCTGAAGGAGAAGGTCGCCTCCACGCTCGGCGTCGACGCGCCGGTCGACGAGTGGATCGCGGCCGAGGACGGGCTCGAACCCGAGCAAGTCGAGGTGCGGATCCGCGAACTGGCCGATACAGTGGTCACCACCAAGTCGGACGAGCTCGACCCCGAGACCTGGACCCAGATCGAGAAGTCGATCCTGCTCCAGAATCTCGATCATCACTGGAAGGAGCATCTCGCGATGCTCGACGCGCTGCGCCAGGTCGTCCACCTGCGCGCCTATGCCCAGAAGACGCCGATCAACGAATATAAGCACGAGGCGTTCGCGATGTTCGAGCGGATGCTGTCGAACATCCGCGAGGATGTGACGCGCACGCTCGCCTTCGCGCAGTTCCGCATGGCGCCGCCGCCCGAGCTGCCCGAGCTGCCCGACTTCCTGACCACGCACATCGATCCGCTGACCGGGGTCGACGACAGCGGCGATTATGACGGCGGCGCGATGGGGCTGGTGTTCAACCAGCTGCCGCAGATGGGGATCCCGCAGCCCTCGGGCGAGAATCTCGGCACCGACCCGGCGGAGTGGGAAGGGCTGGTCAGCCGCAATGCGCCTTGCCCGTGCGGCTCGGGGCGCAAGTACAAGCACTGCCACGGTGCGCTGACGGCGTAAGGGATAAATCCTCCCTCGCGAAGCGGGGGAGGGGGACCATGAAGGGGTGGAGGGGGCGTCTCCGCAAGCGAATGGCTTGTGGAGACGCCCCCTCCGTCATGCTGCGCATGCCACCTCCCCCGCTTGCGCGGGGGAGGATTTCAGCAGGTTAGCGTGCTTCGGGCATCTTGATCGACGGCCCGAGCCGATCGAGCACTTCGCGGGCATCGAACGCCCGGACGTTGGTGGTCGGCTTGGGGCCGCGTCCCGTTACGATCTCGGCCGTCGCTTCATATTGGCGGACGGTACGATAATCCCAGTCGCGGTCGTTCCAGAACGGATCGCCCATATACGGGCTCCAGCTGCGCCAGCCCCAGCGGGGGCCGCGATAGAAGCGCCATGACGGGCTCCAATAGCCCCACGGGCCGCCACCGTAATAGCCGCCGCCGAACCCGGGGGTGCGATACGTGTCGGTGCGCGTCTCGGTGTTGCGATCGACCAGGATGAAATGGTCGTCGCCGCGCTGGACGGTGAGCTCGGCGGCACGATAGAGCAGATAGCGCTCGACCGTGTCGCGTGCGGTGAGGCTGTTGCCCGAGAAGCTGACGCGGTAGCGGTTGCTCTCGATCTGCTCGTCCCAATAGCCCGCGCGCGACGATGACGTGGCGGGCTGATAAGGGGTCGCCGTCATGCAGCCCGCAAGTGCGGCGCTGCCTGCCAGCGCGGCGGCCAGCGCGACGATGCGCGGACGCCTTGTTATGCCTTTTAGCATGGTTCCTCCGGTAGTTATGGCGAGGGGCGGGGGTGCCGATCGTCAGTTCGAACGCGCGCGGGACGCGAAAGGCTCCCGCGCGATTGCGCGATGAAACGTGCGCCTGTGGCGATTGACGGAGCCTGAACGCGTCAGGCGATCCGCCCCGGCACTTCCATCGCTTCCTCGGCGATCTTCTCACGGGGGGCCATGGCCTCCCAGGGGAAAATGAACCAGTCCTTGTGCAGGCCGCGATCGATCGTGCGCGCGCGATAATCGACTCGCTGGGCCGAGAGGCTGTTGTCGATGAGCACGGCGAAGCGGATGTTCGAGTCGATCGCGCGCTGCGCCGCCAGCGCGGCGCGGATCTCGCCGATCGTCTTGCCGCTGTCGTTGATGTCCTCGACGAACAGCAATTGCTCGCCCGCGCGCGTCCGTTCGGCGAGCACGGCGATCAGCTCGGTGCCGAACGGCGCGATCCGCGTCGAATGGTCGATCGAGACCAGCGGCAGGTTCATCCGGTGCGACAGATAGACTCCCGGCGCGAGCCCGCCGCGGCCGACGCCGACCAGCAAGGCGGGGCGCCAGCCTTCGGCTTCCATCGCCATCGCGAGGGCGTGGATGCCCGCGACCATCTCGTCGTGCGCATAAGGCGTGAAGACGATCCCGCTCATGCATGCGCCTCGACATAGGCGTCGAGCCGGGCGAGGTGCACCGCCACGGCATCGTCCGGCAGGAACGAGCCAAGGAAGCTGTTGCGCGCCAGCGTGACGAGATCGTCGCGATCCAGCGTCCGACCGTGAGCGATCGCGCGGAAATTGTCGCCGATATAGCCGCCGAAATAGGCCGGATCGTCCGAATTGACCGTCGCGCGCAGCCCGAGGCGCAGCATACGGTCGATCGGATGCACGTCGATCGAGGCGACGTTGCACAATTTGACGTTCGACAGCGGGCAGACGGTGAGCGTCATCCCCGAACGCGCGAGGCGCGCGACCAAAGCCGGATCCTCGAGGCTGCGATTGCCGTGATCGAGCCGGTCGACATGGAGCAGATCGAGCGCCTCGTAGACATATTCGGGCGGGCCCTCCTCGCCCGCATGCGCGACGCGCTTGAGCCCCATCGCGGCGGCAGCGGCGAAGACGCGCTCGAACTTGGCGGGAGGATGGCCGACTTCGGACGAATCGAGCCCGACCGCGTCGATGCGGTCGATCCACGGCTGGGCCTGCGTCAGCGTCTTGAAGGCATCCTCCTCGTCGAGGTGGCGCAGGAAGCACAGGATCAGCTTCGAGGTGAGGCCGTGCTTCGCCTCGGCTTCGGCCATGCCGGCGAGCAGGCCATTGGCGACGACGCCGAAGGGCACGCCGCGATGCGTGTGCGTCTGGGGATCGAAGAAGATCTCGGCATGGAGCACGCCGTCGGCCGCGGCGCGATCGAAATAGGCCAGCGCGAGCTCACGGAAGTCGTCTTCGGTGCGCAGCACGTCGGCGCCGGCATAATAGATGTCGAGAAAGTCCTGCAGGTTCGAGAAATCATAGGCCGCGCGCACTTCCTCGACCGAGGCATGGGGGATGGCGACGTTGTTGCGGCGGGCGAACTCGAACATCTGCTCGGGCTCGAGGCTGCCTTCGATATGGAGGTGCAGCTCCGCCTTGGGCAGGCCGGTGATGAAGGCGTGGAGATCGCTCATCGGGTGAGCATCGCAGGGGCGGGGGAGAGTCGCAAGCGGGAGCGCGCGGCGGCGCGGTGCGTTATTGCCGCATGCCTTCGACCGTGATCCGCCGGTGGGACTATGACGAAGCCGGGCAGCGGCTCGACGTCACCTTCGTCAGCGGGAAACACTATAGCTATCATGAGGTACCGCCGACGATCGTCGAAGAGATGCGCGCGGCCTTTTCAAAGGGCAGCTACTTCAATCAAAATATCCGCGACCACTTCCGCTACACCAGATCTCGGTGACGTCAGGTGTCGAGCAGCCATACCGCGCCGCCCCTTGCCTTGATGCACCTGGCTGGCTGCCGGCACGCTGCGCATCGAGAATGCGCTCGGCAACGTGCTATGGCCAGAAGAGTCTATGCAGTGATTCGCTGCCGTCAGTAGAGTAGGAGCTCGCCCTTGTCTCAATTGGTCGCCGACTGCCCGCGTTGCGGAGCCTCAAGGACGACATTCGACTTGCATGGGGATCTGTACGTCGGACTCGCATACGAATGGCAAACTCGACACGAGATTTTTGCAAAGTGCAGACATTGCCACCGCGGCGCAATGTTCTACGCCGAACTCGGTGAGCACGATGCGAAGCACGCCTTCCGAGATGACGGAAAAATCTCAGCTTACAAGGGCTCGGTCAACGACGCCTTCAAAACTATCAGGCCGATTACCAGCCGAGACATCGGAGGAGCGCCAGCCCCGGAACTCGTTCCTGAAGCGATTGCTAAAGTGTTCTTGGAGGGAACCGCGTCGTATGCGGCAGGTTGCTTCAATGCTGCAGGCGCCATGTTCCGGCTGGTGCTAGATATCACGACTAAGTCGCTTCTGCCGACAGACGGCGAAGAGCCTCAGCCAAACCGTGACCAGCGGATGAGGTTAGCGCCGCGGCTGGAGTTCCTGTTCCACACAGGAAAGCTGCCACGGAATCTGGAGCCTTTGGCTGAGTGCGTGCGGCAAGACGGCAACGATGCAGCGCACGACGGCACCCTCACGGCCGTCGAGGCGGCTGACCTGCTGGACTTTACGACTGCACTGCTGGAGCGCGTTTACACTGAGCCGGGGCGGTTAAAGGCTGCATGGGATCGGAGGGACGCCCGAAGGGCCGATGCGAAATCGAGGGCGTGAGATTAAGGGTCGTCGAAGGCACTACGCCTCGTGCGCCAGAAACCCTAGGTCTCTGCGGAAAAAGATGGCTCCCCGGGCCTGATTCGAACAGGCGACCATTCGATTAACAGTCGAACGCTCTACCGCTGAGCTACCGGGGAAAACCGTCTTCTGAGCGACCGGGGCCGCTGCGGAGGCGCGCCTATAGCAGCGGGTTTTCGGACATGGCAATAGCGGTCTGCGGGTCTTTTCGACGCGCGGCACCTCAGGCGATGAATTGTTCCATCGTTATGCGGTCGTCGAGCGCATGCTCGGGGTCGAACAGCAAGGTGAGGTCGCGCATATGGTCGATCGCGATCTCGACCTGCGCGACTTCGCGTATCTCGCGCTGATCGGCGACGGCGCTCACCGGGCGCTTGTCGGCTTCGAGCACGCGAATGCCGATGCGGGTCTTTTCGGGCAGGATCGCCCCCCGCCAGCGGCGCGGGCGGAACGGGCTGATCGGGGTGAGCGCGAGCAGCGCCGAGCCGAGCGGGAGAATCGGCCCGTTGGCCGAGAGATTGTACGCGGTCGAGCCGGCGGGGGTGGCCACCAGCATGCCGTCGGCGACCAGCTCTTCCAGAACGACGCGGCCGTTGATGGTAACCTCCAGCTTGGCGGTCTGGCGCGTTTCGCGGAGCAAGGAGACTTCGTTGATCGCCGGCAGCATGCATTGCTCGCCGCTGATCGTGAGCGCGGTCATGCTGAGCGGCGAGACGCGGAAGGGCTTGGCGCGCGCCAGGCGCTCGTCGAGCCGTTCGAGCCGCCAATCGTTCATCAGAAAGCCGATCGTGCCGAGATTCATCCCGAATACGGGGACGATCCGGCGGCGCTCGAGCATCGCGTGGAGCGTCTGGAGCATGAACCCGTCGCCGCCCAAGGCGACGACCTGCTCGGCCTCTTCGAGCGGGACCCAGTCATAGGCGCTGCGCAGATCCTCGATTGCGGCCTGCGCGGGCGGAGTCGGCGAGGCGACGAGCGCGCGAAGCGTCATCCGCCGGTCACGCTCATATGACGGGCGACGGCGGGTGCTTCCCCGGCCGCAATGCGGAAATCGTGCGCCGCGGGCTTGAGGTCGAGCGCCTGGCTGATCCGGACATCGACCTCGGCGAGCCCGCCGGTGCGGATCGCCGCGCGCAGATCGACCGAATCCTCGTGGCCGAGGCACATGTGGAGCTTGCCGTCGGTCGACAGGCGGACGCGGTTGCAGGTCGCGCAGAAATTGCCGGTGAGCGGCGAGATCAGGCCGAGCCGGCTATTCGTACCCGCCAGCCGCCAATAGCGCGCGGGGCCGCCGGATCGATGATCGTCGGCGATCAGGTCAAAGCGGTCTCGAAGATCGGCGAGAACGCGCGGGAGCGGCAGGAAACGATCCATGCGATCTTCGTCGATCTGGCCGAGCGGCATCGTCTCGATCAGGGTCAGGTCGTGTCCCTCGTCGCCGGCCCAGGCGAGCATCGGGGCGATCTCATGTTCGTTGAGCCCTTTGAGCGCGACCATGTTGATCTTGATCCGCAGCCCGGCGGCCTTGGCCGCGGCGATGCCCTCCAGCACCTTGGCCACGTCGCCGTGGCGGGTGATGTGACGGAAGAGAGCGGGGTCGCGGCTGTCGAGGCTGACGTTGATCCGACGCATGCCGGCGGCGAACAGTTCCCCGGCGTGCGCGGCGAGGCGGGTGGCGTTGGTGGTCAGGGTGAGCTCGTCGAGCCCGGCGCCGAGCTGCCGGCCGAGCCGCCAGGCGAGATCGATCATGTCGCGGCGGATCAGCGGCTCGCCGCCGGTCAGACGGATTTTCCGCACGCCACGCGCAATGAAGCGCTCGGCGATCAGCGCGATCTCCTCGAGGCTGAGCAGTTCGGCGCGCGGCAGGAAGGTCATCTTCTCGGCCATGCAATAGCGGCAGCGAAGGTCGCAGCGGTCGGTGACCGAAATGCGCAGATAGCTGATCGCGCGGCCGTGGCGGTCCACCAGTTTGTCGGCGCTCGGAACGGGGACGCTGGCCATGTTGCCGGGGTAAGGCCTTGTGCGCGGCCAAACAACCCTTCGGATGGCGGCGGACGACGCTTCTCGCTATCGAGGGGGGAATGGATGACAATTTCACGATCGCCGACGCCCCCGCCGCCGCCGAAATCCCGGTGTTCGTGCTTTCTTTCCGCCAGCGCGACGAAGTGGCCGCGGCCGCTGCAGGCGGGGGCTGGCGCGTCGTCGCGGCGCGGCGCCCCGACGGTCTCGAACAGCGTTTCCTCGCGAGCGGCGCCAGCGTCGCGGTGATCGACGCACGCGGGGCGATGAGCGAGGGGCTCGACGCTACCAAGGCGCTGGGCGCGGCGGTCGAGGCGCATGGCGGGGCGATCCTGATCCTCGTTTCGCAAAGCGACACGGTGCACATGCGTCATTTCTACGACGCGGGAGGGACGCATTTCCTGGGCGGCCCGATGTCGTCGGCGGCGATGGCGCATGCGATTCGCTTCGCCCACCGGCATGTCGATCGGCTGGCCCGATCGCGCGGGGAAAGCGGCGGCGCGGCGGAGCCGCTGGGCTGGCGGTTCGATGCCGAAATGCGCTCGCTCCAGCTGACGCCCGGGCTGGCCAATCTGCTCGGGCTGAGCGAGGCGCCGGGGCTGCTTTCGGTGATGCGGCGGCTCGATCCAGAGGACCGGGCGCTGGTCAGGACCGCGCTCGGCCGGCTTGGTAGCGACCATGGCTCGACGGCCTTCGCGCACGATCTGCCGGGGGTGGGGCGCGTGGTGCAGCATCTGCAATATGACCATGAAGCGGGATCGCTGCATGCGCTGGTCGAGGCGCTCGGCGTCGCACCCGATGCGAGCTTGGCGGTGCGCGATGCGCTGACCGGCGCGCGCGACGCGACCAGCGCGCGGCGCTGGATCGACCGCCAGCTCGGCGAAGGCCAGTCGATCGGCGTGATCCTGATCGGGCTCAACCGCTTCGAGACCGTGAACACGGCGTATGGGCGCGAGGCCGGCGATGCGCTGCTGCGCGGCGTCTCCCGGCGGGTCGCCGAAGTGGCGCGGGCGCTGCTCGGACCCGAGGCAGTCGTCGCGCGCATCGGCGGCTCGGAATTCCTCGTCGCGAGCCCGGGGGCTGGCAGAGTGCAGCTCGCCGAGGCCGAGGCGCGGCTCGAAGAGGTGATCAGCCGGCCGTTCGTCGCGGGCGGCGAGATCGCCCATCTCGGCGCCAGGATGGCGAGCAGCACCAGCGTCGCCGGCGATTCGGCGGCGAGCCTGTTGCGGCGCGCAAGCGAGGCTCTGCTCGGCGACGCGGTGCCCGCCGAGCCCAACGCGCCGCCGCTCGAGGAACTCGCCAACGATCTGCATCGCGCACTCGAACGCAGCGAGATCGGCGTGCGCTTCCAGCCGCAGGTGGCCATCGCTTCGGGACAAATTACGGGGGTAGAGGCGCTTGCGCGCTGGCAGCATCCGCAACTGGGCGAGATCGGCGCTGAAACGCTGTTCCTCGCGGCGCAGCGCGCCGGACTCGAGGCGCAGCTCAGCGATCATGTCCAGCGGCGCGCGCTCACGGCGGCCGCGCAATGGCCGTCGAAATTGGCGCGGCTTCGGCTGTCGATCAACGTGACCGCGAGCGACGTGGGGCGTGCCGGCTTTGCCGACAGCCTGCTCGGGCGAGTCGACGCCAGCGGGTTTCCGCGATCGCGGCTGACGGTGGAGATCACCGAGAGCGGGATCATGGCAGACCTTACCGAGGCGGCGCGACTGCTGTCGCAGCTGCGCGCGGCGGGCTGCCGGGTGGCGATCGACGATTTCGGGACGGGCTATTCGAGCCTAGCCTATCTCAAGGCGCTGCCGCTCGATTATCTCAAGATCGACAAGCGCCTCAGCCACGACATCACCGGCGCGCACCGCGACCGCGTGGTGGTGCGCGGGGTGATCGACATGGCGCGGTCGCTGGGGCTCGCGGTGGTGGCGGAGGGAGTCGAGACCGACGCCCAGCTCGACCTGCTCGCCAAGGAAGGCTGCCAATATTTCCAGGGCTATCTCTGCGCCGAGCCGCTCGACGTGCCCGCGCTGGCCAACTTGGTGCAGGGGTGAGCGATCCGCAGGATGTGAGCGGCGTCTGGTACGGGCGCTATGCGGCTTATGACGGGCACGAGGATAATGGCTTCATCGCGTTGCTGGAGGAGATTTCGGGTGCGGTGACCGGCACGATCACCGAACCGGACGGTGCGGGTGGCGCGATCCGGCGGGCGACCGTCACTGGCCAGCGCGACGGCGCCAGCCTGCGCTTCACCAAGCAATATGACGGCAGCGGCGGCTGGACCCATTTCGTACGCTATTCGGGCGCGGTCGACGCGGACGGGACGCTGGTGATGGGCAGCTGGGTAGTCGAGGGGTTGACCGGCGCGTTCGACATGACCCGCGAGAAGTTTGATGCCGAGGCGCTGGAGGAAGAGGAAGCGATCGAGATCGTCATGGGGCGATCGATCTAAAGGCCAACTTACCGTTCGCCCTGAGCTTGTCGAAGGGCGCGAGCCGCAAGCAAATCGCTCGCCGAGAGCAGTGCTTCGACAGGCTCAGCACGAACGGTTGTCAGCGCCTTACCCCGCCGCCTTGGCCAGCCCCCGCGAGAGCTGCAGCGCGCCGTGGAGCCGGGCCTTGGGGTCGGCCCAGGCGCGGTTGATCACCAGCTTCATGTCCGGGCGCAGCCGGGCAGTCGCGCCGAGCTTGTCGACATAAGCGAGCAGGCCGGGGACATTGGGGAACTTGTCCTCGAAAAAGGTGACGAGCGCGCCCCTGGGTCCGACGTCGATCTTGGCGATGCAGGCCTTCTTCGCATTGAGCTTGGCCTCGATGAGGCGGAGCAGATTGTCGGTCGGCTCGGGCAATGTACCGAAGCGGTCGATCAGCTCGGCGGCGAATTCCTCGATCCCGCGCGTGTCCTCGACATCGTTGAGGCGGCGATAGAGGCCCATGCGCAAATCGAGATCGGGGACATACTCCTCGGGAATCATGATCGGCGCGTCGACGGTGATCGACGGCGACAGGTCCTTGGGGCGGATGTCGTCGCGCAGGCCGCCGGCCTTGGCATCCATGATCGCCTCTTCGAGCATCGACTGGTAGAGTTCGTAGCCGACCTCCTTGATGTGCCCCGATTGCTCGTCGCCGAGCAGATTGCCCGCGCCGCGAATGTCGAGATCGTGCGCCGCGAGCTGGAAGCCGGCGCCGAGCGATTCGAGATCGGAGAGGACCTTGAGGCGTTTGCCGGCAGCCTCGGTCATCTGGCGTTCGGGCGGGGTGGTCAGATAGGCATAAGCGCGCGTCTTGGCGCGGCCGACGCGGCCGCGGATCTGGTAGAGCTGCGCGAGGCCGAACTTGTCGGCGCGGTTGACGATCAGCGTGTTGGCCGAGGGAATGTCGAGGCCCGATTCGATGATCGTGGTCGAGATGAGCAGATCGTAGCGGCGATCATAGAAGGCCGACATCCGCTCCTCGACTTCGGTCGGTGCCATCTGACCGTGCGCGACGACATAGCTGATCTCGGGGACCTCCTCGCGCAGGAACTTCTCGATATCGGGAAGGTCGGAGATGCGCGGGGTGACGAAATAGGCCTGGCCGCCGCGATAATGCTCGCGCAGCAGCGCCTCGCGCAGGACGACAGGGTCCCACGGTATGACATAGGTGCGCACTGCGAGGCGATCGACCGGCGGGGTCTGGATCACCGAAAGCTCACGCAGGCCCGACATCGCCATCTGCAGCGTACGCGGGATCGGCGTGGCGGTGAGGGTGAGGACGTGGACGTCCGCCTTCATCGCCTTGAGCCGCTCTTTGTGAGTCACGCCGAAGCGCTGCTCCTCGTCGACGATGACGAGGCCGAGGCGCTTGATGTCGATCGACTTGGACAGGATCGCGTGGGTGCCGATGACGATGTCGATCTTGCCCTCGGTGAGGCCTTCCTTGACCGTTTTGGCCTCGGCAGCCGGGACGAGGCGCGACAGGCGGCCAATCTCGATCGGGAAGCCCTGGAAGCGCTCGACGAAATTGCGATGGTGCTGGCGGGCGAGGAGCGTGGTCGGGCAGACCACGGCGACTTGCATCCCCGCCATCGCCGCGACGAAGGCCGCCCGGAGCGCGACCTCGGTCTTGCCGAAGCCGACATCGCCGACGATCAGCCGATCCATCGGCCGGCCGGCGGCGAGGTCGCCGAGAACGTCGTTGATCGCGCGGTCCTGATCTTCGGTCTCTTCATAAGGGAAGCGATCGACGAAGGCGGGGTAGCCCCCATGATCGGGCTCGGCGATTTCGGCGGGACGGGTGGCGCGCTTGGCGGCGGTGGCGATGAGATCGCCCGCAATCTCGCGGATCCGCTCCTTCATCTTCGATTTGCGGCGCTGCCAGGCTTCGCCGCCGAGGCGATCCAGCGTCGCGCCTTCCTCGCCCGAGCCGTAGCGGCTGAGCACTTCGAGATTTTCGACCGGGACGTAGAGCTTGTCGCCGCCGGCATAGGAAAGCGCGACGCAATCGTGCGGCGCCTTCTGCACCGGGATCTGGGTCAGGCCTTCGTAGCGGCCGATGCCGTGTTCGATATGGACGACGAGGTCGCCAGGCGAGAGCGTGGCGAGCTCCTGGAGGAAGGCGTCGGTATTCTTGCGGCGCTTGCTGCGGCGGACGAGACGGTCGCCGAGCATGTCCTGCTCGGTGAGCACCGCGACATCGGGCGCAGTGAAGCCATGATCGAGCGGCAGGACGATCAGGGCGATGCCCTTGTCGGCGGTCCCGAGCGCTTCCTGCCAGCCATCGGCGTTACGGGCGCCCTTGAGGCCGTGGTCGGCGAGAAGGCCGGACAGGCGCTCGCGGGCGCCGACCGAATAGCTCGCCAGGATCGGTTTTCGCCCGTCTTTCCGTACCTTGGCAAGGTGCGCTACGACTGCTTCGTAGACATTGGCGGTCGCGGCGCGCTCAGGGGCGAAATCGCGCGGGCCGTCGACCTGGAAGTCGAGGACCGTGGCGCTCTCTGGCTCGTGGAAGGGTGTGGCGATATGGACCGGGCCGTGATCGAGCGCCCTAGCCCATTCGTCGGGCGACAGATAAAGCGTGTCGGCGGCGAGCGGGCGATAGCTGCCGGGGGCGGTCGATTCGGCGCGGACGCGGTTCTGCTGATAATCGGCGATCGCTTCGAAACGCTGATCGGCGGCGCCGGCAGTGGCCGAGTCGCGGACGATCACTGCATCGTCGGGGAGATGCGCCAGGAGTGTGTCGAGCCGCTCTTCGAACAGCGGCAGCCAATGCTCCATGCCGGCAAGGCGGCGGCCGTCGCTTATCGCCTGATAAAGCGGATCGCCGGTAGCGTTGGCGCCGAATTTCTCGCGATAGCGGCCTCGGAAGCGCTTGATCGATTCCTCGTCGAGCAAGGCTTCGGAGGCGGGCAGGAGGGTGAAGCCTTCGACACGGCCCGTAGTGCGCTGATCCTCTGGCGAGAAGGTGCGCAGGCTCTCGATCTCGTCGCCGAAGAAGTCGAGCCGCAGCGCCTGTTCGGCGCCGCTGGGAAAGAGATCGACGAGCCCGCCGCGCACCGCGAACTCGCCGGCGTCGTGCACCGTGTCGACGCGGACATAGCCGTTGGCCTGGAGCAGCGTCGCGAGCTTGTCGAGGCCGATGCGCTCGCCGGGGGCGAGACGGGCGACGAGCTGGCGGATGCGGAAAGGCGTGAGCGTGCGCTGGCTCGCGGCATTGACGGTGGTGACGAGCAGGCGGGGCTTTTCAGACTTGATTTGAAGTGCGTGGAGCGTCGCGAGCCGTTCGGACATGACGCGCAGCGTGGGGCTGGCGCGGTCGTAGGGCAGGCAGTCCCAGGCCGGATAGCTGAGGATGTCGAGCTCGGGGGCGAAATAATGCGCGGTCGACGCGATCGTGCGCATCGCCGCTTCGTCCGAGGCGACGAACACGGCCATGTTACCGGCGCGGGCGAGGTCGGCCAGCATCCAGGGGAGGAAGCCGGTCGGCGCGCCCGAGAGGGTGAGGGGGCGGGTGGCCGTGAGGATCTTTTTGAGGTCGGGCATTCTTGTTCTTTCGTCATCCCGGCGAATGCCGGGATCTCGTGCCGCGGGCGAGCGGCTTGTGGCCCGAGACCCCGGCTTTCGCCGGGGTGATGGCTAATTAGAAATCGGTACGTAATTCAGACTCTTGAGGGCGCGCATTATCGTGCCCTCATAGCGTTCGGGCACCGCGGCGGTCCCCATCGCCCAGGCCATGATGTCGACATCCTGCTCTTCGAGCAAAGTCTCGAACAGGTCGATCTCGGCGGCGTTCCAGCTCTCGGCGTGCGCGTCGAAGAAGCCCCCGACCAGCAAATCGGCTTCTTTTACGCCGCGGTGCCAGGCGCGAAAGCGTAGACGCTTGAGGCGATGTTCGCGGTCCACGGAATCTCCAACGCAAATCGGCCGGCGGCGCTTTGAGCGACTGCCAGCTTCGGTGTAGGGGCGCAGATAGACATGCGGCCGGACATTCTCAATCCACTGTTCGCGGAAGTGACCGCGCTGAAGGGCATCGGCCCCGGGCTGGCCAAGCCGCTGGAGCGGCTTGGGCTGGCGCGGGCGGTGGACGTCGCGTTCCATTTGCCGACCGGGTTCATCGATAGGGTGCCGCGCGAGGAACTCGATTCCGCCGATGCGGGACGGATCATCGCGATCACGCTGACCGCGGTGAATTACCGATTCGGCGGGAGCGCGCGGGCGCCGGCACGGGTGCAGGCAGTGGATGCCAAAGGCAATTATGTCAGCCTGGTGTTCTTCGGCGGCAATTCGGGCTGGGCCAAGAAGCTGCTGCCGCTGAACGAGCCACGCTTCGTCTCGGGCAAGCTCGAAACCTATGGGCAGGAGTTGCAGATCGTCCATCCCGACCTCGTCCTGCCTCCGGAAGAAGCGCAGTCGGTCGGGCGTGAGGCAGTGTATCCTTGCTCGGAGGGCATCACGTCGAAGCGGATCGGCGCGCTGGCGACGCAGGCCCTGGAGCGCGCGCCTGAACTGCCCGAGTGGATCGAGCCGAGCCTGAGGGCAAAGCATGGCTGGCCGGCGTGGCGCGAAGCGCTGACCACGATCCATGCGGATCCCGCCGATGCCAAGGCGCGCGAGCGGCTGGCTTACGACGAAATCTTCGCCAACCAGCTAGCCTTGCTGCTGGTGCGCGGCGAGGCACGATCCAAGCGCGGACGGCCGCTCGCCGGCGACGGGC
>JASLBO010000191.1 GCA_030146605.1 Sphingomonas sp.
GGGTAACCCTGGCGGATGTGCACCCGGCGATCGGGCCCAATTGGTCGGCGCTCGAGGCGCGGCTGCAGGTGCGGCGCGGTGACGGCAAGATGTTCGAGCTTCTCCCGCAGCAGCGCTTCTTCAGCACCCCGCCGACCAACACCAATGAGGCGGCGATCACCACCCTGCTCGACGGCCAGCTCTACACCGTGCTCGGGCAGGGCGACGCGCAGGGGCGCTGGCAGCTGCGGCTGTGGTGGAAGCCGTTCGTGACGCTGATCTGGCTGGGCGGCGGGCTGATCGCGCTGGGCGGGCTGCTCGCGCTGATCGGGCGGGTGCGGCGCGAACGGCGCGAAGCCGAAGCAGAGGCCTGGGCGTGAGGCGCGTGCTGATCTGGGCGCCGCTGGCGCTGTTTGCCCTGGTGTTCGGCCTCGTCGCGAGCGGGCTGATCAAGCCGGGCGATCATACGGTGCGTTCGGCGATGGTGGGCAAGCCGCTGCCCGCGCTGACGCTACCGCCGCTGCTGCCGGCCAAGCCGGGGATCGTCACCGCCGAACTGAAGGGCAAGCCGCGGCTGCTCAACGTCTTCGCCAGCTGGTGCATCCCGTGCATCGCCGAGGCGCCGCAGCTGATGAAGCTCCGGCAGGCGGGGGTCGAGATCGACGCGATCGCGATCCGCGACACCAGCGAGGCGGTGCAGGCATTCCTCGCGCGGCACGGCGATCCTTACGCGAAGATCGGCGACGACAAAGCGAGCCGGGCGCAGCTGGCTTTAGGCTCGTCGGGCGTGCCCGAGACCTTCGTGATCGATGTGGCGGGGCGGATCACCTACCAGCATATCGGCGATATCCGCGAGGAGCACATGGCCGAGCTGCTGGCCGAGCTGGAGAAGGCGAAGTGACTCCAGTCCGTCACCGCCGCGAAAGCGGGGGCCCATCTCCGGGAGATGCCGGGCGGGACAACGTTGGTGGTGCGCGCGACGCTCGCAGGAGATGGGCCCACGCTTTCACGGGGGTGACGCTTGTGTTGGCGGTCGTCGCTAGCCCGGTGTTGGCCGATTCGAATCTGCCCCCCGCCGAGCTCGCTTACACCCAGCTCGCCGATCCGGCGCAGGAGGCGAAGGCCAAGGCGCTGATGGACACGCTGCGTTGCGTCGTCTGCCAGGGCCAGTCGATCGCCGACAGCGACGCCGAGATGGCGGGAGACATGCGGGCTCTGGTGCGGCAGCGGATCGGCGCGGGGAAAGCGCCGGGCGAGGTGCGCAAATGGCTGGTCCAGCGTTATGGCGACTATGTCACTTATGATCCGCCGCTCAGCTGGGTGACGGCGCCCTTATGGCTCGCGCCTTTGGTGCTGCTCGGGATCGGCATTGTCATCGCGAGGCGGAATTTCGCGGGGCGCAAGCCATGACCGGCTGGCTGGTCCTGTTCCTGATCGCGCTGGGCGCGGGGCTGCTGCTGTGGCTGACTGGGTTTCCCCGCAAATTGTGGACCGTCGCCGCAACCGCACTGATGCTGGGTGCGGCGGGCTATGCCTGGCAGGGGAGCCCGGGGATAGCCGGGCATCCGGTGACTGCGGCGAAGAAGACCGGCGAGCTCGACCCCGAGGTGATCGCGCTTCGCGACGCGATGTTCGGGCGGTTCAACTTCACCTGGGGCTCGTTCATGCGCGCCGACGCGATGACTCGTGCCGGCGCCCCGGATACCGCGGTGCGCGCGATGATCCTGACGGTGCGGCAGGCACCGGGGGATTCGGGAGCCTGGGCGTGGCTGGGGATCAAGCTCGCGGAGAATGACGGCAATCAGGTGTCGCCGGCGGCCAAATTCGCGTTCGAGCGCGCACTCCAGCTAGCGCCGCAGCATCCCGGGCCGGCTTTCCTCTACGGGCTCGCCCTTGTCCGCGAAGGCAAGTTCGCCGAGGCGCGGCCCTGGTGGGCGAAGGCGGTGGAAGTGACGCCTGCCAAAGCGAGCTATCGTGACCAGTTGCTGGTGCGGCTGTACCTGCTGGACCGCTTTCTCGAGGCGCAGGCGGCGGAGGCTAAGGCGCAAGGGACGAGGCCTCCGGCAACGCGTTAGTCTCCGCCCCGGCGCCGCGGCGGAGCGAAGACGAAGTTACTGCCCGCGCCCGGTTTCTTCCTGCAGCGCATCGATCCGCTTTGACGCTTCCGCCTTGGAGAGGTCGTCCTCGAACTCGGCATGTGCTTCCTCACTCAGCGTCTTGAGGTAGCTCGCCTGGGCGCCGGTCATCGGCTCGTCGCCGGTTACCCAGTCGTCGGGGTTTTTCTCGGCGTTCCCGGTGGGTTCGGACTTGGGATTGGGATGGTCGGTCATGGCGTTTCCTTTGCGGTTTCGCCGTGATAAACCCGAATGTTCTTAATTCGTTCCGGTAGATCGCAAGGCGTCATCCCGGCGGAAGCCGGGATCTCAGGCCAAGGTGCTGGCTCGAATCGCACGAGATCCCGGCCTTCGCCGGGATGACGATGGTAGGTGAGGGGGTGACGGCTAGAACTGAAGGCCTTCAGCCTAAATTGTTGTAATCGGGCGAATAGCTGCCCCATGCCTGGTACGGCAGCTGAAGATCGTCGGCGACTGCCTTGAACGCGATCTTGCCCTTGTAGACGTTCAGGCCGTTGGCGAGGTGCCGGTCGGCCTTCATCGCGGCTTCGGCACCGTGATTGGCGATGCGCAGCACGAACGGCAGGGTCGCGTTGTTGAGCGCGAAGGCCGAGGTCCGCGCGACTGCCCCGGGCATATTGGCGACGCAATAATGGATCACGCCGTCGACTTCGTAGACGGGATCGTCATGCGTGGTGGCGTGGCTGGTCTCGAAGCAGCCGCCCTGATCGATCGCGATATCGACCAGCACCGAGCCGCGCATCATCGTCTTGAGCATGTCGCGCGTGACGAGCTTGGGCGCCGCCGCACCGGGGACGAGCACGGCGCCGATCACCACCTGCGAACGCGCCACCGCCTCGGCGATCGCCGCTTTCGAGGCGTAGGCGGTCTTGATCTGGCTGCCGAAATGCAAGTCGAGCTCGGCGAGACGTTCGTTCGAGATGTCGTAGATCGTCACGTCGGCGCGCTGGCCGACCGCCATCTGCGCGGCGTTGATCCCCGAGACGCCGCCGCCGAGGATCGCGATCTTGCACGGCGCGACGCCGGGGACGCCGCCGAGCAATTCGCCGCGGCCGCCTTGCTCCTTTTCGAGATAGTGCGAGGCGACCTGGATCGACATGCGCCCGGCAACCTCGGACATCGGCTTGAGCAAGGGGAGCGCGCCCGAATTCGACGTGACCGTCTCATAGGCGATGCAGGTGGCGCCCGATTGCATCAGCCCTTCGGCCTGCGGCTTGTCGGCGGCAAGGTGCAGATAGGTGAACAGCGTGTGGCGCGGCTCGAGCAGCGCGATTTCCTGCGGCTGGGGCTCCTTGACCTTCACGATCATGTCGGCGCCAGCGAACACCGCTGCGGCATCGGGAGCGATCGTCGCGCCGACCTTGATGTAGGCCTCGTCGGCGAAATCGATGCCCATGCCGGCGCGGGTCTCGACCAGCACTTCGTGGCCCGCGGCGACGAGCTCGGCGACCGACGCCGGGGTCAGGCCGACACGATATTCGTGGTTCTTGATTTCCTTTGGCACACCAATGCGCATGGCATCTCTCCAGTGAGTCGGAATGTGGAGGGATGGTATCGCAAGTTACCGCTGCGAATCTCTGCAAAGTTTGGCGGTAGAGGGTGGTTGCTGCGCATGATTTTGCCATATGGGTGCTTCCGACGGGAGTTTCATGCGCGATGGATCGGATCGATACTGCAATTCTGAAGTTGCTGGCGGCGGACGCGCGTGCCGCGGTGAGCCAGATGGCGGCGCAGGTCGGGCTGTCGCAATCGGCATGCACGCGGCGGATCCAGGCGCTCGAAGCGTCGGGGCACATCACCGGCTATGGTGCCAGACTGGGACATCGGCGGCTCGGCTTTCGGATCACCGCCCTGGTCGACATCACGCTCGGCACGCAGGTCGAGGAGGATCTGGCGCGGTTCGAGCGCGCGGTGGCGGAGATCGACGGAGTCGTCGAATGCGCGCTGGTTTCGGGCGGGCAGGACTATCGGCTCAAGATCCTCGCGCAGGATCTCGATGATTATGAGCGACTTCATCGCGAGCATCTGGGGCGGCTGCCCGGGGTGGTGACGATAAACTCGAGCTTCGTGCTACGCGCGGTGCCGACCCGCAGCGAGGCCGATGCATTGTTCACCGGCGGCTGACGCGAACCTTCGAGCCCTTGCGCGTTTGCGGGGGCGTAACCATCTGTGCGGGTCGGGCCGTTGCCAGCCTTTGCTGCACGTGCTAACGGCCGCGCACTTTTTCAGACGAGAAACAGGTCGCATGACCAGCTCCGTTTTCTTCCTCGCACGATCACCGCGACAGTGAACATCTCCGCAAGCGGGCAGGCCGAAACGCCCCCGCAGCCAGACGATTTGCACGGGGCGCACGGCCATGCCGCCGACGCGACGTGGAAGCTCGCGCTCGGCGCGATCGGCATCGTCTTCGGCGATATCGGCACCAGCCCGCTCTACGCCTTCCGCGAGACCTTTGCCGGGCACCACAAGCTGGCGCTCGACGACGTCCACATCATGGGCGTGATCAGCCTGATGTTCTGGTCGATGATGGCGGTGGTGACGCTCAAATATGTCACCGTGATCATGCGCGCCGACAACAAGGGCGAGGGCGGCAGCCTCGCATTGCTCGCGATGATCTCGCGCAGCGGCAACCAGAAGCGCTGGACGCAGGGGATCGTGCTGCTCGGGGTGTTCGCGACCGCCTTGTTCTATGGCGATTCGATGATCACGCCGGCAGTGTCGGTGCTGTCGGCGGTCGAGGGTCTGGCGATCGCGGCGCCCGGTTTCGCCAACCTCGTGATTCCGATCGCGGTGGTGATCCTCGTGATGCTGTTCTCTATCCAGCGCACGGGCACGGCCCGCGTAGGGGCGTTCTTCGGCCCGATCATGATGCTCTATTTCCTCGTGATCGCGACGCTGGGCGTACTGAGCTTCGTCCACACTCCCGAAATCCTCTGGGCGCTGCTGCCGACCTATGCGTGGACATTCTTCGCGGTGGATCCGCTGGCCGCCTTTCTGGCGCTGGGCTCGGTGGTGCTGGCGGTGACGGGGGCCGAGGCGCTCTACGCGGATATGGGGCATTTCGGCCGCAAGCCGATCCGCGTCTCATGGCTGTGGTTCGTGCTGCCGGCGCTGATCCTCAATTATATGGGGCAAGGCGCGCTGCTGATGCGCGAAGGCGCCAGCGCGCTGACCAGCCCGTTCTACATGCTCGCTCCCGAGGGCTTTCAGCTGCCGCTGGTGATCCTTGCGACGATGGCGGCGATCATCGCCTCGCAGGCAGTGATCTCGGGCGCTTTCTCGGTGACCCAGCAGGCGATCCAGCTCGGTTTCGTGCCGCGACTCAAGATCGAGCATACCAGTGCGTCGACCGCCGGGCAGATCTACATCCCGACGATCAACTGGGCGCTGATGGCGATGGTCATCCTGCTGGTGCTGTCGTTCAAGACCTCTTCGAACCTCACCGCGGCCTATGGCATCGCCGTAACCGGCGCGATGCTGATCGACAATTGCCTGCTCGCGGTGGTGCTGTTCGGGCTGTGGAACTGGAAGAAGCGCTATGCGCTGCCGCTGCTCGCGCTCTTCTTCACCGTCGACCTCGCCTATTTCGCGGCGAACATGACCAAGGTCCCCGACGGCGGCTGGTTCCCGCTGCTGGTGGGCTTCATCGTCTTCACCCTGCTCACCACCTGGTCGAAGGGACGCAAGCTAATGATCGAGCGGCTGCGCGAGAGCGCGATGCCGATCAAGATCTTCATCGAATCGGCCGCCATCGCCGCCACCCGCGTGCCGGGTACCGCGGTGTTCATGACCTCGACGCCCGACGGCGTGCCGCATGCGCTGCTCCATAATCTGAAGCACAACAAGGTGCTCCACGAGCGCGTGATCCTGCTGACCGTGAAGATCGCCGACGTGCCCTATGTGCCCGACGAAAAGCGCATGAAGATCGACGATCTCGGCAAGGGCTTCCACCGCATGATCCTGTTCTACGGCTTCATGCAGGAGGCCGACGTGCCCGCGGCGCTCAAGCAGGTCAGCGCGTGTGGCGCCGAGTTCAAGATGATGGACACCAGCTTCTTCCTCGCCCGCCAGACCCTGCTGCCCTCTTCGCGGCCGGGGATGATGATCTGGCGCGAAAAGCTGTTCGCGTGGATGCTGCGCAACGCCGAAAGCGCGATGGAGTTCTTCCGCCTGCCGACCAACCGCGTCGTCGAGCTCGGGAGCCAGGTCGAGATTTGACCGAGGCCGCGCGGCTCCCGGCACCCCTGATCGTGACGGCGTTGTTCGGGCGGCAGGACCAGGCGTGGTTCGATGTGCTGCGGCGCGAGCATTATCCGCCAGGGCGCAACCTGCTCGACGCGCATCTGACGCTGTTTCACCATCTGCCCCCGAGTGCCGCCGAGGAGCTCAAGCGCCGGCTGGTGGAGGAGACGCGCGGGATCCGCGCGCCGCGGGCGAAAGTGACCGGGCTGATGTCGCTGGGCGGCGGGGTGGCCTATCGGATCGAGGCGCCCGAACTCACTGCGATCCGCGAAGGTTTGTCGGAAGCCTTTGCGGGGCTGCTGATGCCGCAGGATGCGGGGCGCTGGCGCCCGCACGTCACGGTGCAGAACAAGGTGACCCCCTCGCTCGCCAAGGCGGTGCTGGGCGCCTTGTCGCGCGATTTCCGGCCGCGCGAAGTCGAGATCGCGGGACTGGCGAGCTGGTGGTATCGCGGCGGTCCGTGGGAGCCGCATTCGCGGCATATGTTCGCTTGACCGGCGCGCGGGCCCGACTTATGTCGCGCCCTCGCTTCACGGCGAGGCCCGGTAGGGCGGAGTAGCTCAGTTGGTTAGAGCACGGGAATCATAATCCTGGGGTCGGGGGTTCAAGTCCCTCCTCCGCTACCAAGTCCGGAACGCGGGATAGAGTCCAACTCTGTCCCGCAGCGTCCCAGAACGATTTTTTCTTCAACAAATCAAATATTTTCACCATCCGGTCGCGCTCGGCTTCGTCCGTGCGCGTCCCGCTCGATCCCGCCACGTCGATTTGATTTGGGGGTAGATTTGGGGGTATTTTCGGCTTGTTCGAAAATAGGCGATACCCCCAGATGCCGTTGAAGGAACTCGAGGTAAAATATACCCAGCGCCGGCAGCGGCCCTTCAAGCTGTCGGATGGCGGGGGTTTGCACCTTCTGGTGCAGCCCAATGGGTCGAAGCTCTGGCGCCTGAAATACCGCTTTGACGGCAAGGAAAAGCTGCTTAGCTTCGGCAGATATCCCGACGTGACGCTGGCTGCGGCTCGCGAGAGACGCAAGGAAGCGAAGGCGCTGCTAGCGGAGGGGGGCGACCCGGGAGTGGCGCGGCGTGACGAACCCACGGTCAAAGCGCGTCCTCCCGAAACTTTCGAGGCGGTCGCCCGGGCCTGGCACGCGAATCGTGCCGAAGGTCTCGATAGTGCCCATGCCGGACGCGTGCTGCGGCGTATGGAGCGCGACGCCTTTCCGGCGATCGGCGAAAAGCGCATTACCGAGATTTCCGCCCCTGATATCCTCGAGATGATCCGCGTGGTCGAGGCGCGCGGTGCGCTCGATATCAGCCGACGCCTCAAGCAGAGCACCAGTCAGGTCTTCCGCTTCGCGATCGCCAGCGGCTGGGCAACGAGCGATCCGACCGTTCATCTGACCGGCGCGCTCAAGCCGCGTCCGCGGGTCAGGCACATGCCGAAGGTACCGTTGAAGGAGTTCCCGGCGCTGGTGCGTGCCATTCTCGGATATGACGGCGAGGCCGACAGCCGCCGCCGCGAGGTCACGCGCGACGCGCTCAAGTTTACGCTACTCACATGGGCACGCACCAGCGAGACCCGGTTCGCCGCGCGAGAGGAGTTCGAGGACCT
>JASLBO010000233.1 GCA_030146605.1 Sphingomonas sp.
CGAGCTGGAGAATCGCGTGAAGCGCGCAACGATCATGGCCGAGGGCAAGATGGTCACAGCCGCCGACCTCGACCTCGAGGATAAGGCCGATCCGATCCCGATCAACCTCAAGGCCGCGCGGGAATTGGCCGACCGCAAGGCGATCCGCCACGCGCTTGCCCGTGCCGATGGCAATATCTCGGTCACCGCAAGGCTGCTCGGGATAAGCCGCCCTACCCTCTACGATCTGATGAAGGCCTATGACCTCCAGCCGTAATCGCTCCCGCTCCGTCCCTCGCAAGCGCGGGTTTTGGGGGGTTATCGGGATCGGCGTGTTCATGGTCGTGCTCGCGGTGTGGTTTACGCTGGGGTCCGCGCGGTTTGATCCGGTTTCGGCGCAGCAGGCAGTGGCGCGCAGCGGCAAGCTGCTCGAGGCGCACAATGCCAGCGCGGCGCGCGACGCGGCGCGCGAAGCGGTCCGCGCCGCGCCGGGCAATGCCCAGGCACATCTGATGCTGGCGCGCGCGATGCTCGCACTCGACGACGGAACGGGCGCGACCACCGAACTGCAACGTGCCGTGGAGGCCGGCTACAAACCGCAGCAGGTGGCGCATCTGCGCGCGCATGCGCTGCTGCTGCAGGGCGAGGAAAAGAAAGCGCTCGCCGAAGCGGCCAGGGCCGATCCGCAAAATCGCGCTTATGCGCTGCGCATCCGCGCCCGCGCGCTGGCGCTGTCGGGCAAATTGCCCGAAAGCTTCGCGGCGCTGGACGAGGCCATCCGCGCAGCGCCGCGCGACGCCGACCTCCGGGCCGATGCCGGGCGGCTCAAGCTCAATGCCGGCGACGTGCTCGGGGCGATCCGTGCGTCCGAACAGGCGGTCAAGCTCGACCCGGGCAATCTCGACGCGCTGGTGCTCCGGGGCGAGATGGTGCGCAGCCAGTTCGGGCTGGTCGCGGCGCTTCCGTGGTTCGAGGCGGCGCTGAAGCGCGACCCCGCCGATTATGGCGCGCTGATCGAATATGCCGCGACGTTGGGCGATGCCGGGCGAACACGCGACTCGCTGGCAGCAACGCGACGCGCCCTCGCGGCGCGGCCAGGCAGCGCGCAAGCGCTCTATCTGCAGGCAGTGATCGCGGCGCGCGCAGGCAATTCCGATCTCGCCCGCGGCCTGATCGAACGCGCCGGCCCGGGGCTTTCCCAGATGCCCGCGGCGCTGCTGCTTGGCGGCGCGCTCGACATCGAGGCCGCCGATTACGAGCAGGCGATGGAGAAGTTGAAACCACTCGTCGCCAATCAGCCGCTGAATCTCGCGGCACGCAAGCTGCTTGCGGTCGCGCTGCTGCGCACCGATTCAGCGCGCAATGCGATCGACCTGCTCCGCCCGGCGATCGAACGCGGCGACGGCGACAGCTATTCGCTGACGCTCGCGGCACGCGGCTTCGAGCGGATCGGCGATCGTGCCGCCGCGGCGCAGTTGCTGGATCGCGCCGCCTGGCCGGTGCGCGGCGACGCCGGCGCATTCTCGACCGACGACAGCACCAATGTGCTCGCCGCCGCCGCGGATCAGCGCCCCGGCGATCCCGCCGCTCTGGTCCCGCTGATCCGTGCGCTGATCGGTCAGGGCGACAAGGCCGGCGCGCTTGCCCGGGCGCAGGCTCTTTCGCGGCGCCATCCCGGCGTTCCCGCGGCGCATCTCCTCGTCGGCGACACGCTGATGCTGACCGATCGTTTCGCCGATGCAGCGCTGGCATATCGCAGCGCCGCCGATCTGCGCTTCGACGAACCGACGATGCTGCGGCTGGTCGAAGCGCTCGACCGGGCCGATCGCCGCGCCGACGCGGCCAATGTACTGGCGCTCTTCCTGTCGCAGAACCCGGTCAACGCTGCCGCCCTGCGCCTCTCCGGCAAATGGCAGCTCGCCGCGGGCGATTACGACGCCGCGATCGACACGCTGGAACGCCTGCGCGATCGGATCGGCGACGGCGATGCCGCGCTCAATGCCGATCTTGCCGTGGCGTACACGGGCGCGGAAGAGTTCAAGGCGGCAGCGGATCTTGGTGAGGCGGCCTATGCGCTCGCGCCGGGCAACCCGGTGGTCGCCGACGCCTATGGCTGGGCGCTCCACCGCAATGGCGACACCCAGGCCGCGGTCGAGCTGCTGCAAAAGGCCGTGATTGTCGCACCGCGCCACGCCGGGCTGCGCTGGCATCTGGCGCAGGTTTATGCCGATCTCGGCCGCAAGCCCGAGGCCCGGCTACAGGCGCAAGCGGCGCTGGCCGATCCGCGCTTCCCCGAGCGCGCTGCCGCCGCTGCAATGGTTGCGCAGTCCTGACCCGACGCGCCGACAACGGCTTTTCCACTGCGCAAAATGAAAGAGGTCGCCGGGCCCCATCAGGGTGCCCGGCGACCTCCGACATGGTCAGCGGCCGGAGAGTTCCAGCTCGGGAGACCATGCGGGCCGCTTCGCGAAGGGCGATGCACGTTGACTGGAGGAGAATACCTCCCGCGCATCTACGGACGGAGGGCTTCCGTCCGCGCCTTCAGCTCAGCGGCGCGTCTCCCGAACGAACTGAACCGACCCCATTGCTGAACCATGAGACATCGGATCACCTCCTTTCGCTAGTTGAAGAACGAGCGTGGCTTGCGGCCACGAACGAATCTTGAATCATCGCGAGTCGCAGAACAAGTCTTGTTTTACAGAAAAGATGGTGCGATTCTCAAAGGTCTGTGGTTCGCCGCATGTGCCGCGTCGGGCGACTCAGCCGCGGCAATCTTCGGCCACGCGCAGGATCTCGGCCCAGGCAGGCACCACCAAGGTCGGCATGCCGCCCCCCTCCACCACAAAGCGTCCGCGGCTGTAGCCCATTGCATCGATCAGCGGGTCGCGTGCGCCGAGCGCGGCCGCCGTGCCGGCAGCGAGGGCGAGCGTCCGTGCCAGGCTCGTGGTGCGGACGATGAGGTTCGGCGTCGACTGGCCCCGGCGTGACAGGAGAATGCGGTTGCGATCGCAGCGCAGCGTCAGCTCGGGGGTCTGGCCGGGAAGCCCGTACGCCGCGACGCTGCCCTGCCCCTCGAGCCGCCAGTTCCAGTTGCCGGGGGTCAGCGGCCAATCCCGCCAGTCGGCGCTGCGCGGCGGCGGCGCGGGCGCGGGGCTCGGCGCGGGAATGGGGACTGCGACCGGCGGCGCAGGCCGCGGTGGGGGCTGGCTGGGCGCCACGCAGCCGGCGAGCGACAAGGCCCCCAATGCAGTAGCGGCGAACACGGACAGAAGACGCATGCCGCGCCTTATGGGGGAAGTCCCTCGCGGTCTCAACCTTGGATCAGGCAGCCTCCCGCTGGCGCGCGATGATTCGCTCGACATGAGGATAGAGTATCTGCTCCTCGCGTTCGATCCGCTCGGCGAGATCGGCGAGCAGGATACGCGTCTCGGCGCGGAACCACGCCCATTCGCTGGAGATCCGGCCGACCGGCCAGGCATTCATGTAACTGGCGAATGCCGGCCCGAGCATGCCGTGCTCCTGGCGATAGGACCAGGCGATATCGGTTGCGACCGCGTCGCCCGAGGAAAGCAGCCGGTCGTAGACCAGCCGATCCTCGCGGTCGCAATGATCGCGCAGCGTCTGCGCCATCTGCCAGCGCATCACCGCGACGGCGGCGGCATCCGGCACCTCAGCGGAAACGATCGCGAGAAGCTGCGCAGCCTGCGCCTCGAGGGCTCGATGTTCTGCGCAAAGCCCTTCGATCACACACTCGTCTCCAACTGGAGCTACTCAAGCACATTCATTATAGAACAGTCAGTCCGTAGAGTCCCCATTCCGTGTCGCTACGGAGATACATCTATTTGAAATAGCCGTTATTTTGATGACGATCAGCTTCGGCGCGCGCCACCCATCCGCATCTTGGCCTGCTTGCCGTATCGAGTTTTGCGCGTCCCCGGCTTGCCTTCGTTGCTGCGGCCCATGATCGGCGCCTTATGCTCGCCGGCGGGCAGCCCGAGCTCCTCGGCCTCGAGCGCGCGGATCTCGTCGCGCAGCCGCCCGGCCTCCTCGAATTCGAGATTGGCGGCGGCATCGCGCATCTTCTTCTCGAGCTCCTCGATATAGCCGCGCAGATTGTGGCCGACCATGTGCGGGCGATCGGCGTCGATCTCGACCGTGACGCCGTCCTTGTTCGAGACATGCGCAATGATGTCGCCGATGTTGCGCTTGATCGTCTCGGGCGTGTACGACGTGCTGATCGGCATCAATTTGCTGCGCGAGGGGCTCGATATCCCCGAATGCGGGCTGGTCGCGATCCTCGATGCCGACAAGGAAGGGTTCCTGCGTTCGGAGAC
>JASLBO010000247.1 GCA_030146605.1 Sphingomonas sp.
GCTCGGCTCGGGCGAGCGCATGCAGCGGCCCCGGCTTCATCGCATCGAGCAAAATCTGGGCATCGGCCCATTGGCCGCCGCGGATCGCCGCAAAGACTCTCCGATACCCGCTGCGCTGCTCGGCATCGAGCTGGTCGGGCACGCCGTCGCCGTCGCGCGCCACCGCGGGGGCGGCAGAGCGGTTGTCGGCATTCAGGTCCTCGGCATGGGCAATGCCAGGTAGCGCGAGCAAGGTCGCGGCGATGATGGTACGCTTGATCACTCGGTTGTCCCCCTGCTCAACAGCAGCAGATGCTTCCAGGCTTCGCCCTTGGTGGCCGGCCGCTCCAACAGGAAGCGGGGATGGTAACTCGCCACGGCGATAGTCTTTGCACCGAAATGGTTAACGGGGCGTATAGGGTTTGTTAGGGATTCCCCGTTCGTCTCGATCAGCACACGGTTCGCCGATTGTCCCATTAAAAACAGCCGCTTGGGGCCGAGCAGCGTCAGATGATGCCGCGCCAGCTCGAGCAATCGCGCCTCGTCGTCGGGCGCGATCCGCCCGGTCAGCGGCCGCGCCCAGGCAAGCGGCAGCAGATAGACCGATTCGCGGCTCTGCCCCACTGCGGCGAGCATCCGGTCGAGCAGCCGTCCGGCCGGTCCCGACAGCAGAATTTCGGAATCCCCGGCTTCGGGAACGTCGGTGACGAGCACCCATTCGGCATCCGCGGGGCCGGTCGGGCCCAGCCGCGGCGTGTGCCATTCGGCCTCGGGCGCGGCATCGCCGAGCCGCCACGCGACGAACGCGTCGAGCGTGTCGGGCAACGTTTCGGCCGCCGGTTCCGCTACGGCAGGCTCGCCCGCCGCGAGCGGGGCAGGCGGCGCAGTCCGCGCCAGCCAGTCGCGCGCCTCGTCCTCGACGAGCATGTCGACCCCGGCGTCGCGCCACCATTCGAGCGCGCTCGCCGCCAGCTTCTGCCAATCCTGAACCGTTTCCCCTCCCATACCGACTCTTTGAATCCTTGTTGACGCGGCGGTCAATCTGCCTCCAATCGCAAGCGGACGGGACGTTGCGGAACCGCGACGACAGGCGCGACGCTACGTCCAGCTAGACGACTCGCAAGGGATTAAGAGGATGAGCGAACGAGAGTCGATGCCTTATGACGTCGTGATCGTCGGTGCGGGGCCCGCGGGCCTGTCCGCGGCGATCCGGCTCAAGCAGCTGGCCGTGGAGCGCGGGCAGGAGCTTTCGGTGTGCATTCTCGAAAAGGGCTCCGAGGTCGGCGCACACATATTGTCGGGCGCGGTGGTCGATCCACGCGCGCTGGACGAGCTGCTGCCCGACTGGCGGACACAGGATTGCCCGCTCGCGCGCACCCCGGTGACCGAGAACCACCATTGGATCCTGAGCGAAAAGGGCAAGTCGAGCTTCCCCGAATTCCTCACTCCGCCTTTTCTGCACAACAAGGGCACTTATACCGGGTCGCTCGGCAATCTCTGCCGCTGGCTCGCCGGCAAGGCCGAGGAACTCGGCGTCGAGATCTTCCCTGGCTTCGCCGCCGCCGAGATCCTCTACAATGAAGACGGCAGCGTGAAGGGCGTCGCCACCGGCGACATGGGCGTCGCGCGCGACGGCACCCGCAAGCCCGATTACGCCCCCGGCCTCGAGCTGCACGCGAAGTACACCCTGTTCGGCGAAGGCGTGCGCGGCCATCTTTCCAAGCAGCTCCAGCGCCAGTTCGCGTTGTGCAAGGACGCCGATCCGCAAGTCTACGGCATCGGCATCAAGGAGCTGTGGGACATCGACCCCGCGAAGCACGTCCCCGGCAAGGTCATCCACACCCAGGGCTGGCCGCTCAAGGAAGGCGAAGCCAATGGCGGCGGCTTCCTCTATCATCAGGCCGACGGGCAGGTGGCGCTCGGTTTCGTCGTCTGGCTCAACTACAAGAACCCCTATCTCTCGCCCTTCCACGAGATGCAGCGCTGGAAGACCCACCCCGCGATCGCCGAGATCCTGAAGGGCGCCAAACGCGTCTCCTACGGCGCCCGCGCGATCAGCGACGGCGGCTGGCAGTCGATCCCGAAATTGGTGATGCCCGGCGCGGCGTTGATCGGCGACACCGCCGGCTTCCTTAACGTGCCCAGGATCAAGGGCACCCATACTGCGATGAAATCGGGGATGATGGCCGCCGAAGCCGCGTTCGCCGCAGTCGCGGCCGGCCGCGCCAGCGACGAGCTCACCGCTTACCCCGACGCGTACAAGACCAGCTGGGTCGAGAAGGAACTGCGCGGCGTCCGCAACGTCGTGCCTTTGGTCAAGAAGTTCGGCGACACCTGGGGCACGATCTTCTCGGGCGCGGCGATGTGGATGGAGCTGATCGGGCTGCGCTGGCCCTTCACGATGAAGCACCACCCCGATCACGAGAGCCTGTGGCATGCCAGCCACGCCACGCCGATCGACTATCCCAAGCCCGACGGCGTGCTCACCTTCGACCGCCTCTCCTCGGTGTTCATCTCGAACACCAATCACGAGGAGGACCAGCCGGTCCATCTGACGCTCAAGGATCCCGATATTCCAATCGGTTACAATCTTCCGGTATACGCCGAGCCGGCGCAGCGTTACTGTCCGGCCGGTGTCTACGAGGTCGTGGGAGAAGGCGATGATCTGCGCTTCCAGATCAACGCGCAGAATTGCGTCCACTGCAAGACCTGCGACATCAAGGATCCCACCCAGAACATCAACTGGGTGGTCCCCGAGGGCGGCGGCGGGCCCAATTACCCGAACATGTAGCCTCGTTCTGGCGACGCTCCTCGCCGGAGTGTCGCCAGCCCAGGCCGCGCCCGATCCGACCGCCTATGTCCGTGCCCGCGCCGCCGATGCGGCGGGCGCGGCGCAGGCGGCTTCGGCGGGCTATGCCGCGGCACTGACCGCCGCGCCGGGGGACGAAGTCATGGCATTGCGCGCGTATCGCCAGGCGCTCGCCGCAGGCGACTATGCCCTTGCCAGCCGCGCCGGGGCTACCCTGGTCAAGGCCGGCGTGGCTCCGCCCGACACTGCATTGCTCGCCTTCGCGATAGCATTGAAGAGCCGCGATCCCGCCGGTGCCGGACGTGCCGCCGACCTGCTGGCCAGGGGACCGTTCGATTTTCTCGCCCCCGCGCTCCGGGCATGGCTCGCCTTTGATCGCGGCGAGGACGCGGTGGCGCTGCTCGACGCCGCGCCGGGCGACGCGCTCGCCCGCCGCTACACCGGCCGGAACCGCATCCTGCTGCTCATTGCCGCGAAGCGCACCGACGAGGCGATGGCCGCGCTCGCCGCGAGCCTCGCCGCGCAGGACAGCGACGATGTCCGGATCGATGCCGCCTTGCTGCTCGGCCGGACCGGCGCGCGCGATCAGGCGAAGCGGCTGCTCGCCGGCAACCGCGCCGAATTCACGCGGCTCCAGAAACAGTTCGGCAGGAAGGGCAAGCCCGATGCCGCCTTCGGCGCGGCGCGCATGTTCCTCGCGCTGGCGGTCGAGATCGCCGGCGAGGAGATGCAGCCGCTGTCGGTGGCGCTCACCCGCGCTGCCTTGCTGCTCGATCCGCGCGACGATCGCGCGCGGCTGTTCCTCGCCGAGGCGCTGTCGCAAGGCGGCTCGCACGATCTCGCGCTCGCCGTCCTCGCCGAGATCCACCGCGACAGCCCCTTTGCGCGTGGCGCCGATGCCGGACGGGTCGCGGCGCTGCGCCGGGCCGGCCGCCTGCCCGAGGCGCTGATGCTCGCCGGGAAACTGGCGGGCGACGCCGGTGCGACCAGCGCCGATAGCGAGACCTGGGGCGACATGCTCGTCGATCGGGGCAGCTTCGATCTCGCCGCCGCCGCCTATGCCGCGGCGATCGCGCGTCCCGGCGGCGAGGGCAACTGGATGCTCCATTATCTGCAGGGCCGCGCGCTCGATCGCGCCGGGCGCTGGAGCGAGGCGCTGCCGGCACTGCAGCGGGCGGTCGCGCTCGGTCCCGAACAGGCTCCCGCGCTCAAATATCTCGGTTATGCCCAGGTTGCGCGCGGCGAGAACATGGCGGCGGCGCAGGCGCTGCTCGAGCGGGCCCGCCTGCTCAAGCCCGACGATGCCGAGATCGCCGATTCACTCGCCTGGGCGCTGTTCCAGCGCGGCGAGGTGGCCAGGGCACTGCCGCTGCTCGAAGAGGCAGTGAAGGGCGATCCTTCCGCCGCGCGCGCCAACGAGCATCTCGGCGACGCCTATTGGCGCCTCGGCCGGCATTATGAGGCGCGCTATGCGTGGCGCGCCGCGACGCTCACCGCGGAAAACGACGCGAGCACGCGGCTCGAGGCCAAGCTCGCGCACGGATTGAAGCCGCGGCCGAATTGATGCTGACCGAGATCGCGCACGCCAAGCTCAACCTGGCGCTCCATGTCCGCGCCCGCCGCCCGGACGGCTATCACGAGCTCGAGACCCTGTTCGCGTTCGTCGACTATGGCGACGTGCTGCGCGTGGCCCCGGCGGACGCGCCGGCCTTCCGCGTCACCGGCCCGTTCGCCAAGGCGCTGAGCGGGGAAGGGGACAATCTCGTCACGCGCGCCGCCGTCCGTTTCGCCGAGGCATTCGGCGGCGGCGCACACGCGATCGAGCTGGAGAAGCATTTGCCGGTCGCCTCGGGCATCGGCGGCGGTTCGGCCGATGCGGCCGCCACCTTGCGCGCGCTCGCCCGGCTCCACGATGTCGCGCCCGACGACCCGCGCCTCTTCGCCATCGCCGATAGCCTCGGCTCCGACGTTCCCGCCTGTCTGCTCGGCAAGACCGCGCTGGGGAAGGGCAGGGGCGAGCAGCTCGAACCGGTGGCGGGAATGCCCGGCACCCCGGTGCTGCTGATCAACCCCGGCGTCGCGGTATCGACTGCCGAGGTTTTCCGTCGCTGGGACGGGGTCGACCGCGGCCCGCTCGGCGCCGATCCGCTGGCCGGGCGCAACGATCTCGAAGCGCCCGCCCGCGCGGTCGCGCCGGTGATCGGCGAGGTGCTCGAAACACTCGCGGCACAGGGTGGCGTTACCCTTGCGCGCATGTCGGGGTCGGGCGCGACCTGCTTCGCGCTGTTCGACAGCGTCGAGGCATGTTCCGACGCCGCAGTCAGCATCGCCCGCCCGGGCTGGTGGAGCGTAGAGACTCGGCTGGCCTCATAGCCGTCATCCCGGCGAAAGCCGGGATCTCAGGCGAAGGCGCGACCGGCACGGAGCACGCACACCTCGCGGCAGAGTGCAGCTCGGGGCACGAGATCCCGGTCTCCGCGGGAAGACGACAGAAAGAAAGTTCCCCTCTTGTTCCACAAGAACAAATGCTGTACATACTGCACGGACGCAGTTGAACCATGGGGTCAAACCCTCTAGCGACGGGATACGAAAATGGCAGCTTCCCTCAAGGTGATCGACGGCAACATGGCAGTATCCACGGACAAGCAGAAGGCGCTCGAAGCCGCCCTCGCGCAAATCGACCGCGCCTTCGGCAAGGGCAGCGCGATGCGCCTCGGCTCGAAGGAGACGATGCAGGTCGAGACGATTTCGACCGGCAGCCTCGGGCTCGACATCGCGCTCGGCGTCGGCGGGCTGCCGCGCGGCCGCGTCATCGAAGTCTATGGCCCCGAAAGCTCGGGCAAGACCACGCTCGCCCTCCACGTCATCGCCGAGGCGCAGCGCGGCGGGGGCACTGCGGCGTTCGTCGATGCCGAGCACGCGCTCGACCCGGTCTATGCCAAGAAGCTCGGGGTCAATATCGACGAACTGATCGTCTCGCAGCCGGATACCGGCGAGCAGGCGCTCGAGATCGTCGATACGCTGGTGCGTTCGAACGCGATCGACGTGCTCGTCATCGATTCGGTCGCGGCTCTGGTGCCGCGCGCGGAGATCGAGGGCGAGATGGGTGACAGCCATGTCGGCCTGCAGGCGCGGCTGATGTCGCAGTCGCTTCGCAAGCTCACCGGCTCGATCAGCCGCTCGCGCTGCATGGTGATCTTCATCAACCAGCTGCGCATGAAGATCGGCGTGATGTACGGCAATCCCGAGACCACCACCGGCGGCAATGCGCTTAAATTCTACGCCTCGGTCCGTCTCGACATCCGCCGCACCGGCCAGATCAAGGACCGCGACGAGATCATCGGCAATGCCACGCGCG
>JASLBO010000271.1 GCA_030146605.1 Sphingomonas sp.
GTGCTCGTCACGGGCGCATCGACGGGCATCGGCCGCGCCGCCGCGGTGGGCGCGGCGAAGGCCGGCGCAGACGTGGTGATCAACTATCACAACCGCGACGACGACGCCGCGGCCTGCGTCGCCGAGATCGAGGCCGCCGGCCAGCGCGGGTTGGCGGTAAAAGGCGACGTCGCCGCACCCGAGACCGCGACCGAGTTCGTGGCGAAGGCGGTCGAGGCATTCGGCAAGGTCGACGTAATGGTGTCGAACGCCGGCATTTGCCCGTTCCACTCGTTCCTCGACATGCCGGTCGAGACCGTCCAGCGCACCGTTCAGGTCAATCTGCTCGGCGGCTATTTCATGTGCCAGGCCGCGGCCAACCAGATGGTCGAGCAGGGTCATGGCGGCGCGCTGATCGCAGTCTCGTCGATCTCGGCGCTGGTCGGCGGCGAATATCAGACGCATTACACGCCGACCAAGGCGGGGCTCCATTCGCTGATGCAGTCGACTGCGATCGCGCTCGGCAAGCACGGGATCCGCTGCAATTCGGTGCTGCCCGGCACGATCCTGACCGAGATCAACAAGGACGACCTCGCCGACCAGGAGAAGCGCAAATATATGGAAGCGCGCATCCCGCTCGGCCGATTGGGCGAGGCCGAGGATCTCGCCGGGCCGATCGTGTTCCTCGCTTCCGACATGGCCGCCTATGTGACCGGCGCGGCGCTGCTCGTCGACGGCGGCGCTTTCGTGAACCTGCAATGAGGGCGCTGCTTGCGGCAGGCGCCGCGCTCCTCGCCTTCGCTGTGCCCGCCGAGGCGCAGCGGATCCTGATCGCCAGCGATTCGACCGCGGCCAATTACAATGCCGACCGCTATCCCCAGACCGGCTGGGGGATGATGCTCAAATGCGGGCTCGCGCCGGATGTCGAGGTGATCAACCGCGCCGTCGGCGGGCGCAGCACCCGCACCTTCATTTCCGAAGGCAAATGGGACGCGCTGCTCGCCGAGGCGAGGCCCGGTGATCTGGTGCTGATCCAGTTCGGGCATAACGACGCGACCGCATCGCGGCCCGAACGCTATGCGCCCGCGGCGACGCTCTATCGCGACAATCTGCTGCGGATGATCTGGGAATCGCGCGGTCGCGGGCTGATCCCGGTGCTGGTCACGCCCCCTGCCCGCCGCTCGTTCGACGGCGCCCGCGCCAGGGCGGATTTCGCTGCATATTCGCAAGTGGAACGCGAACTGGTCGCCAGCACCAATACGCCGCTGATCGATCTCGAGGCGCGCTCGCTCGATCTGGTCAGTCGCGCCGGCGAGGCGGGATCGAGGAAATATTATCTCCACTACAGCCCGGCCGACAAGGTCCCCGCCTTTCCGAACGGCATTGCCGACGATACGCATTTCAGTGAACTCGGCGCCCGCGCGATGGCCAATCTGGTCGCGCAGGAGCTCAAGGGGCTGAAGGTGCCGGTGGCCGAAAAGGTCCTCGCGGAACGCCCCGACCTCACCCGCACCAGGCCGCTCGGCAGCTTCGCCTGCCATTGATCTGACACCGGTAGACACTCCGGGCGCTGCGCTCTCGGCGGCATGTGTCTGAAGTGTGACCAAAACCCCACAATGCCCGGACTAATCCCAAAAGGGGGATTGGCGGGAGGTTGCGATTGCGTCATGTATATTGGGAAATAAGAACAAGAAATGAGACCGACCAGCGCGCAAAGCGCGGCGGTGAGGCAGGACCATAGGAGGGGATAGCATGAGGCTTGCATCGTATTCGCGCGTTCGTGGCGCCGGGGTTTCGGGCGCGGCACTTGCCGTGGCGCTGGCATGGACACCGGTGGCAATCGCGCAGGACGCGCCCGCCGGCGACTCTACGGCGCAGCAGTCCGAGACGATCGACGAGGGTGAAATCGTCGTTCAGGGCTTCCGCGCCTCCCTCAACACCGCGCTAAACCTCAAGCGCGAGGAAACCGCCGCGGTCGACTCGATCGTCGCCGAAGACATCGGCAAATTCCCCGACAGCAACCTTGCCGAATCCATGCAGCGCGTCCCCGGCGTGGCGCTGTCGCGCGGCGACGGCGGCGAGGGCCGCAACATCTCGGTCCGCGGTCTCGGCGCCGGCTTCACCCGCGTCCGCATCAACGGCATGGAAGGCACCTCGCAGACCGGATCGTCGGACATTTACGGCGCAGGCAATTCGGGCCGCAGCTTCGACTTCAACGCCTTCCCGACCGAGATCTTCTCGTCGCTCGCCGTACGCAAGACGCCTTCGGCCGATGTCGAGGAAGGTTCGCTGGGCGCGACCGTCGACCTCAAGGCGCCGCACCCGCTCGACTATGACAAGGACTTCGTGCTGAGCGCGACCGCGCGCGGCGTGTATAACGAAGTCAGCAAGAAGCTCGACCCGCGCGCCTCGGCGATCATATCGAAGAAGTTCGCCGACGGCACGTTCGGCGTGCTCGGCTCGATCGCCTATCAGAAGCGCCACATGCGCGAGGCCGGCTATTCGGCAGTGGACATCCTGTCCTCGACACTGGGCGGCAACGGCCTGGCCCAGCCAATCCCCGGCACCAACCCCGTGCAGAACATCATCTTCCCGTTCTGCACACCTGTCGGCGGCTTCGTCGTGAATGGCGTGACGTACCAAAGCCCGTCGCCGACAGGCCAGGCAGGCAGGGGCGCAACTGCCACGAACTGCAGCACCAACAATCCGCGCACCGGCACGCAAGCGGCCTATGCCACGATCATGGCGCTGCGCAGCCCCGCGGCGCCCAACACGCCGGGCAGCGGCGCATTCTTTCCGCGCATCCCGCGCTATGTGAATTCGGAGCAGGACACCGAACGTCTGGGCGGCAGCGCGACCATCCAGTGGAAGCCGACCGAAGACACCGACATCTCGATCGATGGCCTCTATTCACGCTTCAAGGTCGAGCGCCGGGACAATTACATCGCCTTGCTCTCGTTCGGCCGCTCAGTGAGCAACAACGGTCAGCCGATGGTGTCGGTGCGCGACATCGAGTTCGACAAGAACGGCTCGCTCATCTACGGGCTGTTCGACGGGGTGGACATCCGTTCGGAGGGCTTGGTGGATACCTTCGTGTCGACCTTCAAGCAGGCCAATTTCAACTTCCGCCACCGCTTCTCCGACAGCTTCGAAATCAGCGGACTGGCGGGCATCTCGAGTTCGCTATGGGATGGCCGCGAGCGCCTGCAGACCTTTGTCGATGCAATCGATGCGGACAATGTGACCATCGACTTCCGCGATGGCGGTTACAATCCCAAGATCGGTTACGGCATCGACGTGTCGAACCCCGCCAATTTCTCCTATGCGCCGAGCCCCGATGGCGGCGTGACGTTCCTCGGCGGCTTCAGCACCCAGGGCAAGCCGTCGCGCAACGAAACGAAGAACAAGACCTTCGAGCTCAACACCAAATGGGACGTGACCCCCGGCTTCACGGTGAAGGTGGGCGGCCAGTTTCGCGAGAGCGACTACAGCGCGCGCGGCGCCACGCAATATACCGGGCAGAACGTAACCCGGGCGCTGCCGGCCGGCACCAGTCTGGCCAGCATCACCCGCCAGATCACCGGCGTCGACGAGATCTTCGGCAACGGCGCGCCGGCGAGCTGGGTGGCGATCGATCCCGACAAGTGGCGTCAGACGTTTAACTTCCCCGACGGGTTCGACTTCTGCACCGAGGCGTCGTGCGGCGTCGGCACTTCGCGAATCCGCGAGCGCATCAAGAGCGGCTATCTGATGGTCAATTTCGACACCTCGGAAACGCTCCCCTTCACGCTGCGCGGCGACGCCGGGGTACGCTATATCAAGACCGACATGCGTGCAGTCGGCTTCATCACCAGCGCGCTGGCGAGCAGCCCGACCGGCGTTACGGCCACGGCCAACACCGTCGACCGCAACTATGAGGACTTCCTGCCGTCGTTGAACGTCGTCGGCGAGATCACGCCGAACCTTCTGGCCCGCGCCTCGGTCGCACGGGTGATGTCGCGTCCGGAACTCGGCGTCATGATCCCGGGTTCGCCGACGATCACGGCGACCACCCGCAACGCCAGCACCAACAATCCGTTCCTGAACCCTATCCGCGCCAACACGCTCGATCTCGCGCTGGAATGGTACTTCAAGCCCGGCTCGCTGCTCTCGGTCGCCTATTTCTACAAGGACATCGAAACCTACATCCAGAGCAGGAGCGAGCAAATCCCGTTCAACCAGCTCGGCCTGCCGGACGCGTTGCTGGCCGGCACCAACACCACGCCGACCGAGATTTTCACCGTGCGACGCCCGGTCAACACGCCGGGCGGCCCGCTAAAGGGTTTCGAAGTCAATGCGCAGGTTCAGTTGGACTTCCTGCCCGGCTTCCTCTCGAACTTTGGCGTGCTGGGCAGCTACACCCGCGTGACCTCGAAAATAGACTACATTACCGGCTCCGGCGCGATATTCACTTCGGATCTGATCGATCTTTCGAAGAACTCGGCGAGCGGCACACTTTATTACGAGGACGATCGCTTCAGCATCCGTGGCACGGCCAGCTATCGCGACCGCTATACCCGCGCCATCATCGCGGCGAACGGCAGCGATATCCGTGCCAACCAGCCGAATACCTTCGTGGACGCTTCGGCCTCGTACAAGCTGACCGAGAACTTCAAGCTGATCCTCGAAGCCCAGAACATCACCGACGCCCGGAACACGCTCTACATCGACAGCGTCCGCCAGGACACGCTGTTCCAGACGCGCATTGGCCGCACCTTTACGTTCGGCCTCAACGCGCAGTTCTGAGACTTGCCTCCCTGTGGGTCGCCGTTCGCGGCGACCCACATCTTTGCGGCCCCCGGTCAGGCAAATGGGCGCGTGCGCAACATACCGTATCCCGAAATATAAGTTGCTGTGCCATTTGTTGGGACATTATTGACTTCACTCCACAACCGGCGCAGCTTGGCGCAAAATAATCCGGGGAGAGATCATGCTGCCGGCTCTCATCGCAATGGCAATTTCCGCACAGGCGGCTCCGATAGTGGCGGGGCGGCAAGTCGAGCGGCTCGACCGCGGGCTGGTGGCGGTGCCCGCGGCGGGCGGCGGCAACCATGTTTCGTGGCGGCTGCTCGCGACGGACCGGAAAGGAGCACGCTTCACGCTGTATCGCGACGGCAAGCGGATCGCGCGCATGGGACGGACGCAGGCGACCAGCTATCTCGATCGCACCGGGACGGCGACATCGCATTATGCGCTCACCGCGCGCGGTGGCGCCGTGACTGCCTGGGCGAACGGCTATCTCGCCATTCCGCTCGACAAGCCCGCCGACGGCCGTACGCCCGATGGCGATACCTATAGCTATACTGCCAATGACGCCTCGGCTGGCGACCTCGATGGCGACGGGCGCTACGAGCTGATCGTCAAATGGACTCCGACGATCGCCAGGGACAATGCCTTTTCGGGCTATAGCGGCACGACCTTGATCGACGCTTATACGCTCGGCGGCAAGAAGCTGTGGCGGATCAATCTGGGGTCCAATATCCGCTCGGGCGCGCATTATACCCAGTTCATGGTCCACGACCTCGACGGCGACGGCAAGGCCGAAGTGGCGATGAAGACCGCCGACGGCACCCTCGATGGCACAAACCGCATGATCGGCGACCCGCATGGCAGCTGGACCAGCCGCGAGGGCGAAGTCGATATCGATGACCGAACGGGTGCCAAGATGCTGCCGGACGGGCGGAAGGTCTCCGAACTCAAGGGTCGAATCCTGAAGGGTCCCGAATATCTGACGGTGTTCGATGGCGCGACCGGGCGGGCGCTTGCCTCCGCGCCGTACGCGCCCTCGCGCGGCCCAAGCGGCGACAATCCGACCCAGGATGAAATGAAGACGGTGTGGGGCGACGGCTATGGCAATCGCTCCGAGCGCTACCTTGCGGGGGTGGCGTATCTCGACGGGCGCAAGCCGAGCCTGATCTTCGGGCGCGGCTATTATGCGCGCTCGACGGTTGCGGCCTGGCATTACCGGAAGGGCAAGCTCAGCATGCGCTGGCTGTTCGACAGCGCCAGGCCCGGCAACGAGAAGTTCGGCGGCCAGGGCAACCATCAGCTGTCGGTCGGCGATATCGACGGCGATGGCCGCGACGAGATATTCTACGGATCGATGGTGATCGACGACACTGGCAAGGGGCTGTGGTCGTCCGGGCTCGGCCATGGCGACGCGATGCATCTCTCCGATCTCGATCCTGGCCGGCCGGGGCTCGAGAAGTTCGGCATCCATGAGAATATGCGGATGAGCGGCAATCGCGGTGCGGCGATGCTCGACGCGAGGACCGGCGCGATTCTCTGGTCGACGCCGGCCGATAAGGACACCGGCCGCGGCATCGCCATCGATATCGACCCGCGCTATCCGGGCGCCGAAGCCTGGGCGTCGAACTCGCGCGAGCTTTACGACGTGAAGGGGAACGTCATCCCCGGCGGGCATCCGCGCGCGGCCAATTTCGGCATCTGGTGGGACGGCGACCGCCTGCGCGAGCTGCTCGACGGCAAGAAGATCACCAAATGGGACTGGAGCGCAGGCACCGAGCAGCTGCTTCTCGATCCGGCGGGCGCGGTCGCGAACAACGGCACCAAGGCGAACCCGTCGCTCTCCGCCGACATTCTCGGCGACTGGCGCGAGGAACTGGTGGTGCCGAGCGAGGACAGCCGCGAGCTTCGCATCTACGCGACGCCGATTGCGACGCAGGAGCGCATCGTCACACTGATGCACGATCCGGTCTATCGCCTCGGCGTTGCCTGGCAGAATACTGCCTACAACCAGCCGCCGCACACGTCGTACTTCCTCGGGGCAAAGTGACGACCGTCATCCCGGCGAACGCCGGAATCTCGTGCCGCAGCCCGTGCGCTCCAACGCCTGAGATCCCGGCGTTCGCCGGGATGACGCGGCGCGACCTGTGCTGCTAATCGCGCTGCAGATGGCGATGACCCAAGCCCCGCTCCGCTTCGACCTCGAACGGCCGAAGCGCGCCGCCGGCCGCGTCCTGGTGGCTGCGGACAAACCCTACACGCGAGGCGGCTACGGCTACGAACCCCAGCGCCGCGGCAAGGAGTTCCTGTTCTCCGCTAGCGTGCCGGAGGGCAATTACCGGGTGACCGTCCGGATTAGCGGACGCGTGACGGTGAAGGCCGAAGCGCGCCGGCTGATGCTGCGCGACATAACCACGAAGCCGGACCAGTACGTCACCGCGAGCTTCGTCGTGAACGTCCGCAATGCACAGCTGGCGCCGCCTCCCGCCAATGCGCCGGGCGGAAGTCAGGTCAAGCTCAAGAGCCGCGAGGCGGGCAGCTACACCTGGGACGACAAGCTCACGCTCGAATTCCTCGGGGATCCGCGCGTCGCCTCGATCGACATCGAACCGGTCGCGGTGCCGACGGTGTTTCTGGCCGGCGATTCCACCGTTACCGACCAGCGCTCGGAGCCCGCGGCGAGCTGGGGGCAGATGCTGACGACGCTGTTCGAGCCGAGCGTGGCGATCGCCAATCACGCGGAATCGGGTGAGACGTTGAAATCGTTCGTCACCGAGCTTCGCCTCGACAAATTGCTGTCGCAGATCAAGGCCGGCGACTGGCTGCTGATCCAGTTCGGCCATAACGACCAGAAGGTACAATGGCCGCAAACCTATGCCGATCCGGCGGTCACCTACCCGGCCTGGCTGCGCACCTATATCGCCGAAGCGCGGCGGCGCGGGGCGCACCCGGTGCTGGTGACTTCGCCCGAGCGGCGTAATTACGAGGGCGGCAAGGTGCGGCGGACGCTGGCCGAATATGGCGAAGCGATGCGCAAGGTGGCGCGCGAGGAGAAAGTACCGCTGCTCGACCTGCAGGAACGCACCGTGACCTTGTACGAGGCGCTGGCCGAGGCGCAGGCGGCGACCTTGTTCAATGAAGGCGGTGCCGACAAGACGCATCACAACAATCCTGGTGCGTGGTTTATCGCCCGTGCGGTCGCGGCGGAGATCGCCACGCAGGTGCCCGATCTGGCCGTGCATCTGAAGCCAGCAGCGCGGAGTTTCGATGCGGCGCATCCCGATCTCGACGAAGGCGCCATCGCCCCTAGCCTAGCCGAGAGCAACGTACGGCCGGAGGGAAGCTGATGCGTACCGGCCACATCTTCGACGTCCGCGAGCACGGCGCCCGGGGTGACGGCATCGCGCTCGACTCGCCTGCGATCAATGCCGCGATCCTTGCCGCCGAGGCCGCGGGCGGCGGGATGGTGATCCTGCCGCCCGGCAAATATCTGAGCTTCTCGCTCCGGCTGAAGAGCCGCGTCACGCTCGTGCTCGAAAAGGGCGCGACGTTGATCGCCGCGGGGAAGGGCCCGCTCGGCGCCTATGACCTGGCCGAGGCACGCGGCCCGCAGCTCTATCAGGATTTCGGCCATAGCCATTGGCACAACAGCCTGATCTGGGCCGAGCATGCCGAGGACATCGCGATCATCGGCAAGGGCCGGATCCTTGGACTGGGCCTCACCCGGAACGGACCCGGCACGCCGTGGAGCAAGCAGGCCGGCGAGCGCCCGCTATCGATGGCGGCAATGCCCGCCGCCGATATTGGCAGGCTCGAGCGAAGCCGCGCGGCGATGCAGGGCATGGGGAACAAGGCGATCGCGCTGGCGCATTGCAAGCGGGTCAAGCTCGACGGCTTCAGCATCTTCAAGGGCGGGCATTTCGCCGTGCTGGCGAGCGAGATCGAAGGGCTAGACATCACGAACCTCGACATCGACACCAACCGTGACGGCCTCGACCTCGACTGCGTCCGCCGCGCACGGATCGAACGGTGCCGCGTCAACACGCCCAACGACGATGCGATCGTGCTCAAGACCAGCCTCGGGCTCGGCCGGCGCTCCTCATGCGAGGACATCCACATCCGCGACTGCCAGGTCAGCGGGTTCGATCTCGGGACGATGCTCGACGGCACCCGCCAGCGAACCCAGGAGCTGTCGCCCGACCGTGACCGCGTCACCGGGCGCATCAAGCTGGGCACCGAGAGCAATGGCGACTTCCGCCGCATCCGCATCGCCAATTGCCGGTTCGAGCGCAGCCGCGGCCTCGCGATCGAGTCGGTCGACGGCGGAACGATCGAGGACGTGCTCGCCGAGAATATCGAGATGGCGGACGTGACGACCGCGCCGCTGTTCCTACGCCTCGGCGCGCGGCTGCGCGGGCCGGCGGACACGAAGATCGGCGCGATGCGCAATATCGAGGTGCGCGGGCTGAAGGCGACCGGGATCGATCCGCGCTTCTCCGCCATCCTCGCCGGTTTGCCCGATCATGCGATCGAATGCGTCCAGCTACGCGACATCGACCTTTCGTTTCGCGGCGGCTTCAACGAGCCGGTTCCGGCGAGCCCGCCCGAGCTGGCCGACGCTTATCCAGAGCCGAGCATGTTCGGGCCCACGCCGGCCTGGGGTTTCTGGGCGCGGCACGTGACCGGGCTCGAGGTGAAGAAGCTGCGGCTGACGCGCGAAAGTGGCGATCATCGCCCACCCGTGCTGCTCGAGGACGCCCATGCGCGGGCCGAGGATGCGCAATATTGGCCCGACACGGTTTGACGCCGGGGCCGCACTAGACTATCCAAATGTTGCATTACTATCCCACATAATGGGCGTCAGGAGAGGACATGACGAGCATTCACGCATTCCGGATGCAGCTGAAGCCCGGCGCCATGGACGACTATAAAGCGCGCCACGATGCGATCTGGCCCGAACTCACCGAATTGCTCCATCAAAGCGGGATCCGCGACTATTCGATCTTCCTCGACGAGGAGACCTTGTCGCTGTTCGCGGTGCTCACGCTGACCGACGACAACAACCGCGAGGCGCTGCCCGGGCACCCGGTGATGCAGAAATGGTGGGATTACATGGCGCCGCTGATGCATGTCGAACCCGGCAACCAGCCGAAGGAATGGCCCCTCAAGCAAGTGTTCCACCTCGCATGATCCGCGCAGCCCTCCTCGCGGCCGTCGCGGTGCTCGCGCTTCCTGCCGCCGCGCAGGAAGCGAAGCCCACCGCCAACTTCAACGCACCCGTCAAGAGCTTCGGCCGCGTCTCGTACGATGCGCGCTCGCTGATGCTCGACGGCAAGCGGACGATCATCTGGTCGAGCGAGATGCACGCCTTCCGCCTGCCCTCGCCCGATCTCTGGCGCGACGTGCTGCAGAAGATGAAGGCGAGCGGGTTCAACACCGTCGCCTTCTATTTCGACTGGGGCTTTCACAGCCCCAAAAAGGGCGTCTACGATTTCAGCGGCATCCGTGACATCGACCGCCTGCTGACAATGGCCGAGGAAGAAGGGCTGTGGGTGATGACCCGCGCCGGGCCTTATGTGAATGCCGAGCTTACCCGCGGCGGCTTCCCCGGCTGGCTGGTCAACCAGCGCGGCCGCGCGCGCACCGACGATCCCGAATATCTCGCCGCGTCGGACGAGTGGCTGACCAAGGTCAACGCGATCATCGCGCGCCACCAGATCAACGGCGACGGCAAGGGCAATCGCGGCAACGTCATCCTCCACCAGATCGAGAACGAGCTGGCGCTGACCACGGCTTCGCAGCGCCGCTACATGGATCATCTCTATGCCAAGGCGCGGGCCGACGGCATCAATGTGCCGATCTTCCACAACGACCAGGGCCGCAACGGCTATTGGGTGCCGGAGGATTCCAGGGTCGAGAAGACCGTCCCCGGCCCGAATGACATGTACGCGTTCGACGGCTATCCGGGCGGCACCTGCACCGTGACCGGCCAGCCGACCCGCGGGAGCGCGGCACCCGATTGGGGCTATTATGGCCCGGGCGGCGCGAAAGGCGGCGCCTCCGCTTCACCCAACACGCCCGGCTTCCTCGCCGAGTTCGGCGGCGGCTGGTTCGACTATTGGGGTTCGAACGGCGGCTATGAATGCAACGCCATCCAGCGCGGCAAGCGTTTCCAGCGCGTGTTCTACGGCACCAACCTCGCCAACGGGATCCATATCCAGAGCTTCTATATGGGGTTCGGCGGCACCAGCTGGGGCTGGCTGCCAGCCCCTGTGGTGTTCACCAGCTATGATTACGGCGCGGCGCTTTCCGAGACGCGCGAAGTGCGGCCCAAGGCGGAGGAACTCAAGCAACTAGGCGGGCTGATCGCGGAGGTGCCCGACCTTGCCGGGATGATCCCCGCGGGCAAGCCCGACATCTCGTCCGACAAGGTGCAGGTCTATCACAACAAGAACCCCGAGACCGACGCGCGCTTTCTGCTCGTCACGCACAAGCCATCGAACGGGCAGAGCAACGACCGCTTCACCTTCACCGCCGACCTGCCCGACGGGCGCTACACGCTTCCGATGCAGCTCGACGGGTTCGACGCGAAATGGCTGGTCGCGGGAGTCAATCTCGGCGGGCAGCGCCTCGTCTATTCGACCTCCGAGCTGCAGGCGCTGCTCAAGCAGGACGGGCGCGATGTCGCGCTGATCTATGGCCGCGACGGCGAAGCGGGCGAGACCGTGCTGCGCTATGCCAGCGCACCGAGGGTGACCGTGCTCGAAGGCGGCGCGACTTCGGCGTTCGACGCCGCGAAGGGCGACCTCAAGCTCCGCTACGCACATCGCGGGCTCACCCGCGTGCGGATCAGCGGCGGCGGGCGTCCCGACCTGCTGCTGCTGATCGGCGACGAGGCCGAGGGCGCGAAGTTCTGGCATGTTGACGGGACGCTCGTTCGCGGCCCGGCGTTGGTCCGCACCGCCAAGACAAAGGGCGGCAATCTCGCGCTCACTGGCGATACAAGCGAAGCGACACCGCTCGAAATCTGGGCGCCCGCAGGGGTGCGCAGCGTGACGTGGAACGGCGTCAGGATCGCGATCACCCGCACCGCTTCCGGCACGGTGGCGGCAAACAGGCCGCTCCTCGCCCCGATGGACTTCACCCTGCCTGCGCTCGCCGACTGGCGCGTCGCGTCGGGTTCACCCGAGGCCGATCCCGGCCATGACGACCGCGACTGGGCGAAGATCGACAACCGGCCCTATGCCAGCATCACCGCGCGCGCCGACGGCCAGCCTAACATGCTGATGGACGCCTATGGCTTCCACGAAGGCGACGTCTGGTATCGCGGCCGCTTCACGGGCACGGCCGATGCCGAGCGGCTGAGGCTCCATTATGGCGCGGGCGGCTCGGGGCTGGTGCAGGTGTTCCTCGACGGCAAGCTGATCGGGCAGGACGAGATCCCCGCCGGCCTGCCGCGCCCGCTCACCACCGGCGCGCCGAGCTTCGCACTGCCCGACGCCGCCCGCGCGCCGGGCGAGCATGTCCTGTCGGTGATGGTGCGCAACAACGGGCATAATTGGGACCTCGACGCCGACGACTTCCACAAGGAGGCGCGCGGCATCGTCTCGGCTTCGATCGAGCCGGTCGCCGGCCCGAGCTTCGCGGTGCCGATCGCGTGGAAGATCCAGGGCCGCGCCGGCGGCGAGGATCTCGCCGATCCGGTGCGCGGCGTCGCGAACAATGGCGGTCTCGATGGCGAGCGCCGCGGCTGGCATTTGCCCGGCTTCGACGATCGCGGCTGGAAGTCCGCGACGGTGCCGGCCGTGCAGGCAGCCGGCACCAGCTGGTATCGCACCCGCTTCGATCTCGCGGTGCCCAGGGGGCAGGATGCAACGATCGGGCTCGCCTTTGGCGACACGACCAGGCCGCGTTCGAGCGTCGCCTATCGCGTGCTGATCTTCGTCAATGGCTGGAACATGGGGCAGTTCATCGCACATGTCGGCCCGCAGCGCGTCTTCCCCATCCCCGAGGGCATTCTCAACCATCGCGGCCGCAACAGCATCGCGCTCGCGGTGACATCGGACGGCGCCCCCGGTAATGCGCTCGAGCAGGTGAAGCTCGTCACGCTTCGCAACGTCCGCGGCGGTATTCCCGTCCGCATGGTCGCTGCGCCTTCCACTCCTTCCGAACTCAAACAGGTAGATTGATGGCCGCCCTCACCCACGACATTCCGCGCAGCGAGATCTCCGGCAAGATCGACCTGCTCATGGACAATCTGGTCAACATCAAGGACGAGACCGGCGAGTTCCTGCTCCATCTGGAGGATGGCCGGATCATCGACACCAAGGGCTGGGCCGGCTGGGAATGGACCCACGGCATCGGGCTGTTCGGGATGTGGCGCTATTACGAGCAGACCGGCGACGACAAGGCGCTGCACATCATCAAGCAATGGTTCGAGGACCGTTTTGCCGAGGGCACGCCGACCAAGAACATCAACACGATGGCGCCGTTCATCACGCTGGCATATCTGTACGAGCACGAGCCCGACCCGCGCTACCTGCCCTATCTCGACACCTGGGCCGAATGGCTGATGGCGCCGGACGGGCTGCCCAAGGTCGAGGAAGGCGGCTTCCAGCACATCGTCTTCAACGACGAGAATCCCGGCGAGATGTGGGACGACACGCTGATGATGTCGGTGCTGCCGCTCGCCAAGATCGGGCTGCTGCTGAACCGGCCGCATTATGTCGAGGAGGCGAAGCGCCAATTCCTCGTCCACATCAAATATCTGTTCGATCGCAAGACCGGCCTGTGGTTCCACGGCTGGGACTTCAACGGCCGGCACAATTTCGCCGACGCACTTTGGGCGCGCGGCAATTGCTGGGTGACGATCGCGATTCCCGAGATCATCGAGATTCTCGATCTGCAGCCGGGCGATGCCTTCCGCGCGTTCCTGATCGACACGCTCGCCGCGCAGGTCAAGACGCTTGCCGCGACGCAGGACGAGAGCGGGCTATGGCATACGCTGGTGATGGACCCGAGCTCGTACCTCGAGGCCTCGGCCACCGCGGGGTTCGCCTACGGCATCCTCAAGGGCGTGCGGAAGGGCTATCTGCCGCGCGAATATGAGGCGGTGGGAATCAAGGCGGTGCGCGGGGTGCTCGCCAATATCGATGCGGCCGGCGAACTCCAGCAGGTCAGCTTCGGTACCGCGATGGGCGACACGCTGCAATTCTACAAGGACATAAGGCTGACCTCGATGCCCTATGGCCAGAGCCTCGCGATCTGCGCGCTCGGCGAGTTTTTGCGGACGTATATCTGACGCTGCGGCGCCGCGGCTCCTTCCTCTGCCTCGCTGCCTATCCTCCCCGCCAAAGGGAGGTGGCATGCGCAGCATGACGGAGGGGGAGGAATCACGACGGCGAGTGTGTCGCTTACCTCCCCCTCCGTCGCCTTTGGCGACACCTCCCCCTGGCGGGGGAGGATTGAGCGTCGGCTGGTTCCACACAGCCTAAGAGGCGCTATTTCCCCTTCGCCACCTCGACCGCATAGACGTGGTTCGCGCCTTCGAAATTAGCGCGGAAGACGATCCATTTGCCGTCGGGGGTGAAGGTCATGTTGGGCTCGAGCCGGTAATCGTGCTTGCGCATGTCGACCAGTTTCTCGGCTTCGAGCGTCCCCGGCGCGATCAGTTCCTCCGCCCCCGGGGCGTGGATACCCGCCACATCGGGGATGGCCTTCGGCGTGAATAGATAGAGATATTTGCCGTCGGGCGCGCGCGCGACCATCTCGCTGTCGCCGCCGTCGCCCGAGAAAAGCTTGCCATCGGGCGACTGGTTGAAATGCACCGACCATTGGTTACGCTCGACATTGTACCAGCGGCGCCTGCCCGTTGCGAGGTCGACCCCGGCGAGCCAGAATACCTGGCCGCGCGGGGTCTGCAGATCGTACCAGATCGTCTTGCCGTCGGGCGCGAAGAACTCGTGCCCGGCAATCTCCATGTTCATCGCGCGGCGGTGCGCCAGCTTCTTGCCGGTGCCGTCGGCACGGATCGTCCAGATCCGGTCGACCTTGTGCCACGGCCCTTCGTGGCAATACATGATCTGCTGCGGATCGGTCGGCGAGAACTGGATATGGTTGAGCCAGTCGGTCGAGGCAGTGACCACCTTGCGCGCGCCGGTGTTCACGTCGATCGTGAAGATCTCCATCGGGATCCGGGCTTCGAGCCGCTGGTTGAGCCGGACCTCCTTGGCGTCGGCATAGGTCATCGGCCGGCCGTCGGGCCAGTTGGCGGCATATTGCGCCTGGCCGAAGCGATTGTTGTCGCCCGCCTTCGCGCCGGGCTGGAGCGGCTTGTCGGTCTCCGCCCATTGGCCGAGCAGCAAGGTCTCGTCGGCGTTGATCGAGCCGATAAAGCCTTCCTTGATCTCGGCGATGCGGCGCGTCTTGCCCGAGTCGATATCGGCCGCGAAGATCGTCCAGGGCGCGCCTTCGCCCGCGCGGGTCTGGTAATAGGCGGTGCGCGTCTTGCGGCCGGTGAACAGCAGGATCAGCCCCTTGCCGCGGACCAGCGGCGTCACTTCCCAGCTCTTGAGATCGACCACCGATATCCCGTCGGGCACCGACACCACCATCTTGTCGCCCTGCGGCGTATAGCTGTTCTGGTGGAAATAGAGGCTCGCCGTGCCCGCCTCGCGGCTGATCCGGATCACCTTGTGCCCGGTGAGCGGGTCCACCCACTGCGCCGCCGGATCGGCAGCCGCAGCCCCCGCCAGCATCATCAGCGCCGCGGCCGCAAGGCTCTGGCAAATCACGCGTCCCGGCCGCATCCTCTATCTCCCGCCGACTTGATATCGTTCCACATATCATGATAGCCGTTCAAAATATGGAGTAAAGAACAGGCTTGGCCTGTCGCCCGAGAGGAACCTGCATGGCCACCAGCGCGCCCGCGCCCACCGCTTCCGGGCAACGCCCCGTCCGCCTGATCAACTATCTCGCTTACGGCTCGAACGACGTGCTCGGCGCGGGATCGATGGCGGTTATCTCGGGCTGGGTGCTGTTCTTCTACACCACTTTTTGCGGGCTCGACGCGTGGCAGGCGGGGCTGATCTTCCTCGTCGCGCGCGTGCTCGACGCGATCGCCTCGCCGATCATCGGCCACATCTCCGACAATATGGGCCAGACCCCGCTCGGCCGCCGCTTCGGACGCCGGCGCTTCTTCATCCTCGCCGCGATTCCGTTGCTCCCCAGCTTTGCGATCATGTGGGTCTCGGGGATGGGCTTCTGGTATTATCTCGTCACCTACGTGCTGTTCGAGCTGGTCTACGCGATGGAGATCATCCCGTACGAGACGCTCGCCGCGGAGATGGGCAAGGATTTCAGGACCAAGGCCAAATTCGCCACCACCCGCATCCTCTTCGCCCAGGCGAGCGCGATCCTCGCGGGCTTCCTGCCCGGATGGCTGATCGAGGCGCTGGGCAAGGACAGCGCCGATACCTTCCTCTATATGGGCATCCTGTTCAGCGGCCTGTTCATGCTGGCGGCGGGCCTGCTCTTCCTGTTCAGCTGGGAGCGGCCCGCATCGGAAGTCGCGGCGCTGCGCCCGGCGGGCGATCAGCGGCCCAGCCTCGGATCCGCAGTCAAGGCGCTGTACCGCAATTTGTTCTCCACCTTCCGGATCCGCGCCTTCCGGCTCCATCTCGGCATGTATCTGGGCGGCTACATCAGCCAGGACGTGTTCAACGCGGCGTTCACGTTCTTCGTGGTGTTCGCGCTGGCAGGATCGATCACGATCGCCTCCTCGCTGCTCGGCACGATGTACATGGTCCAGTTCGTCGCGGTGGCGATCGCCAGCTATGTGGCGCTGCGCAAATCGCCGTCGCGGGCCTATCAGCTCGCCGCGATCAGCTTCGCGATCGGCGTGATCGTCCTGCTGGTGATGTGGAACGCCGGCGTGCGCTCGACCGACGCGCTGATCTGGGTGCCGATCGTCCTTGCCGGGCTCGGCCGCGGCGCGCTCAACTACATCCCCTGGGCGACCTATAATTACATGGCCGATGTCGACGAGATCGTCACCGGCCGCCGCCGCGAGGGCGCCTTTGCCGGGGTGATGACCTTCGTCCGCAAAATGACGCAATCCGCAGCAGTCTTCGGCGTCACCACGATCATGAGCTGGGGCGGCTTCGTCTCGGGCGCCAAGGTCCAGAGCGATCAGGCGATCCTCACGCTGGCGATCGTACTCGGCGTCGGTACGATCGCGGTGCTGGCGTGCGGCATCCTCGTCTCGTTCCGCTTCAAGCTCAATTCGGCGACGCACGACGTGCTGATGGCCGAGATCGACCGGCTCAAGGCGGGCGACACGACGCCGCCGGCGCCCGAGACCCGCGCGATCGTCGAGGATCTCACCGGCTGGAAATACGAGCAGCTATGGGGCAACAACCCCGTCGCCGGCATCCGCCGCTGATGCTGCGCGGGCTCCGCCGGTCGCGCCCGATGCGCGAGAAGGTTGACCGATAATCACGGCTGGTGGCAGGCGCGCAGCGGGCTCGCGGGTATCGTACAATGGCATGCCGGCCGGCTGGCGCCTGGGTCGTCGCCAGCGCCAAAAGGCCAAGTCCCGCACCGTAGAATTCACGTATCCCGTTCCGCCCTCGCTTCGTTCACTGGCGCCGGCGATCGCATTCGCTGCCGCCACGCCACCGTTCCACCAGAATCACCCGCCGTGAGCAGATCGGGCCGCATATGCGCACGCCCGCCTCACTGGCGCGCGCCGCCGGCGGGCAAATCCGCCGGCACCCGAAAATCCAGCTTCTCGCCAGCTGCATAGGCGTCCCATGACGCGCGCGTGTGGAAGCCGCCCTCGCCCTTGTCCCACGCGGAGCCGGAGTAATAGACGAAGGGTTTGCCCGGTGTGACGCGCAGCACGACAAGATGGTTGTCGGCGTCGGCGCGTATCTCCGCGATAGTGCCTGGATCGACCCGAATCGCGATCGCCATTCGGCCATGATCGCCGTCCGATGGTCCCCACCACGCGATCAGGCCCCTCGCCCGGTCGACCGTGAGTTCACCGGCGCCCTGCCCTGTGGTCCGCTTGCCGATGCCGATGCCGACCAGCAGCTGCTTCGGGTCATCGGACGAAATCGTCGAGACCATCCGCGTGAAGTTCGTGCCGAGCGGGAGGGTGAAGCGGCGCGTCTCCCACACCTTGCGTTTCACATCCACCGGCCACGGCGCGTAATCGACGGTGAAATCGGCGGATTGCCCACCGGCAGACAGGATGCGGTGCCGGATATAGTTGCGCGAGGTCCAAAGCTTGTTGTCGTGCCAGATGCCGAGCCCACCGGCGCCGCGGGTGGCGCCGACATTGTAGAAGTCGAGGCCTTCGCCGCGATAGCTGTGCTGGTCGCCGCTGCGCAACTGCCGGTCGGCAAAGGGCCAGCGCACATTCTTGCCCCACGAATCGATCCCCGATCCCGATGGCGGCTCCGCGGCCTCCAGCGCATGCCCGTAAATCCGATGCGCGGTGCGATCATTCTCCCACAGCAGATCATCGTAGCGATAGTCGGCGCGCACCACGGCAGCCTGAGCCTCCCGGCTGGGCGGCGGCGGCAGCGACCCTGCGATGGTCGGCATTTCGGGCGCGTCGGCACGCTGTGTCGCGGCGGGCACCGCCGCGATTACCGCAAACAGGAACGCCATTGTCGCGGGCGCTCGCCTGCTGCTCAGGATGGCCGAAGTCTGCATTGCATCTCTCCCTGACGTGCCGGCCGCACCGGACTGCGGCTCCGCTATCCTTGCCGTGCTATGGCACGAATGCCCTTTCGGGAACGGCTCGCGGCCTGATCGACCATCTGTCCATTGCAAAACGAATTTATTTAAGTTTCATATGACTGATAATGCGTACACTCAAGCCAGTATGACGCATCAGGGCGTCGACGCCGGGAGAGTTGACACGTGAGGCAGGGCGGCACCGACGCTGTGCACGACAATCGGCTGGCGCTTCGCAAGCGGCGGCCGTCGCTGGTCGACGCCGCCTGTGAGCATATCCGTACCAGCATCCTCTCCGGTACCTACCGGCCCGGTGCCCAGCTTCCTACCGAGGCCGAGTTCGTCGACGTGCTCGGCGTGAGCCGGACGGTGATTCGCGAAGCGATCGCGCGGCTCGGCGCAGCGGGATTGGTCGAGGCCCGACAAGGAAAAGGGCTCTTCGTCAGCGAGACCGCGCGCTACCAGGCATTCCAGGTCACTCGCGACGAGGTCGAGAATCTCAGCGACGTGATTCAGCTGCTCGAGCTGCGGCTCTGCGTCGAGACGGAGATGGCCGCGTTGGCCGCGGAGCGCCGCAGCGAGGTGGATATTATGAGCATGCGGCAGCAGCTCAAGATCCTCGGCGAGGCGGCGGTCGGCCTCGAGGATTCGGTCAAGGCCGATGTCGAGTTCCACAGCGTCATCGCCCGGGCGAGCAAGAACACGTATTACGCCAAGCTGATCGACTTCCTCGGCATCCGGCTGGTTCCGCCGCGCTCGCTCTATCTGCGGCAGGGCCAGGCATATGGCGGCGACAGCTACAAGGCAGTGATCAGCGAAGAGCATGAGGCGATCCTCGACGCCATCATCCGCAGTGATCCAGACGCCGCGCGGATAGCCGCGCGGACTCATATGAGCAGCAGCCTCAAACGGCACCGCGAATTGCGCGACTTCATGTCCGCCAACAGCCCGAAGGGCTGAACCGAACCAACATTACAGACCTGAAAGACAACGCAGGCACCGAACAATCCAGGCAGAATAATAAGATCAATCTGCCTAGCTTGTATGACATCTTATAGGGAGAGGTTCATTGAAGATCGGTCTTCGCGCCTCCGCGGCGCTGATCGCGCTCGTCAGCAGCGCCCCCATTGCGTGGGCGCAAACCGCGCCGGCCGCAGATCCGTCCGCTGGTCAGGATGCCATGAGTCCGGCCCCGAGCGAGGGGCAGGACACAGGCGAGATCGTGGTCACCGGTATCCGCCAGAGCCTTGCCCGCGCCGCCGCGATCAAGCGCGAGTCGACCGCCGTGGTCGACTCGATCGTCGCCGAGGACATTGGCAAGCTGCCTGACCTGACCACCGCATCGGCGCTCCAGCGCGTGCCCGGCGTGCAGGTCGTCGTCGGCGGCAACAACGAGATCGTCGGCGCCCGCATCCGCGGCCTCGACGACATCATCACCACCCTCAACGGGCGCGAGATCTTCACCGGTGTCGGCCGCGGCTTCTCGTTCCAGGATCTGCCCGCCGAAGCACTTGCTGGAGTCGATGTCTACAAGTCGAACTCGGCGGAACGGATCGAAGGCGGCGTGGCCGGCGGCGTCAATATGCGCCTGCGCCGCGCGCTCGACTTCAAGGAACTGACGATCGCGGGCAGCGTCCGCGCGACCTATCTGCAAGAGGCAGGCTCGGACAACACGCTCAATCCGGCGGCAAGCTTGCTGGTCGCAAACCGCTGGTCGACGGGCAGCGGCGATATCGCGGCGATGCTCGGCATTTCCTATCAGCGCAACAAATATGCCCGGCCGATCGCGTGGAACGACTGGACGCGCGCCACCAGCGCCGCGCCTGCCGGATCACCCCCGAACCTGCAGGCGCCGACCGGCTTCGCCGCCGCCATCGAATTCGGCCATTACGAGCGCCCGCAGGCCAATTTCTCGCTCGAATGGGCGCCGGACACGACCACCAAGATCTATGTCGAGGGGCTGTTCGCGGGCTATCGCGGCAATGTGTTTCAGGCGCGGCCGACCTTCCGCGGATTCACCGGTACGTCGTTCGAGGCGACCGCCGGCGATACCTGCGAGGATTTCGCGGTCGGCCCCGAGGGCTATTATTCGGGCAATGTCCGCAGCCCGGGCAATCCGACGGGTACCGGCACCATCCGCGCGTTGTGCAACGCCACCGGCTACACCGCGCGCAACATCGAATATTACACCGCGACCGTCGCCAACAAGGCGCGCACCGACATCTATGTGCTGGCGACCGGGTTCAACAAGGAATTCGGCGCGCTCACCTGGAATACCGACATTTCCTATGAATCCTCGACCAACCGGAACAACAGCTTCCGCGTCGATATCGGCAAGCGCATCGCCGAACTGGTCCAGGTCCGCGACGTCGATCACGAGGTCCACGCGACGATGCCGGGCAATCCGATGAACGACGCCGCCGGGCTCGCTTTCGCCAACGGCATGACCGAGGACATCAACCGCAGCCGCGGCACGCTCTGGGCGGTCATGAGCGACATGAAATATGATTTCGACGGCGGCTTCCTCGATTATATCCAGGGCGGCTTTCGCGTCGCGCGGCGCAAGGCCGATTTCGAGCAGTATCTCGGCGGCCCGCCGGCGCCCGGCGGCTCGTTCGTGACGCCGCTCGCCACCGCCGGCCTGCCCGCAGATTTTCTCGTGCAGGCGCCGGGCGTGCCGCAGATGAACGACGGCGCGTCCTTCCTGCAGATCGACCCGAACTATTTGACCCAGGAGTCGATCAAGCGGCAGCTTCGCACCCTGTACCGCATCTCGCCGAACACCCCCGCTTTCGATCCGACCCGCGACTATGACGCGCAGGAGAAGAGCTATGCCGGCTTCCTGCAGGCCGGATACGCCTTTTCGCTGAGCGATACGATTTCGGTCGACGGCATGGTCGGCGCGCGCCTCACCCGCACCAGCCGGGAGATTGCCGGTTCGGGCCGCGTCACCGATCCGGCGACGAGCACCTCGAGCGTCGTGCTGGTCCAGCGTTCGACCAGCGACACCGATCTGCTGCCCAATGCCAGCGCCCGGATCAAGTTAGGCGGCGGCTTCCAGTCGCGCTTCAACTATTCGAAGACGCTGTCGCGGCCCGGCTTCGGCCAGCTCAACCCCGGCCTAAGCTATGTCGTCTCCTATGTGAACACGATCCAGAACTCGGGGTCGGGCGGCAATCCCGATCTCAAGCCGCAAAAGGCCGACAGCTTCGATGCCTCGCTCGAATATTATTTCGGCAGCAGCAATTATGTCTCGGCGGTCGCCTTCTATCGCAACATCAAGGACCGGATCATCTCCGGCACCGAGGTCCGCACCATCGACGGCCTGCAATACGTCATCTCGACGCCGCGCAATCTCGGCTCGGCCACGATCAAGGGCGTCGAGGTGGGCGGGCAGCTCTTCCTCGATTTCCTGCCCGAGGGGCTCGACGGCCTCGGCGTGATCGGCAACTTCACGGTCATCGACAGCGAAGTGACCACGCCGGGCGACCGGCTGGAGGGCCTGCCGCTGCTTGGCGTCTCCAAATACAATTACAACGCCGGGCTGATCTACGAAAAATACGGGATCTCGGCGCGCGCGATCTACACCTATCGCTCGCAATATTTCGATAGCGACATCACCAACGGCCTGTCGCTGCGACCGGTGTCGATCCCGGTCGGGCTCAACGGCATCCGCGCCGCGGGGCGCCTCGACTTCGGCCTGAACTATGACGTGACGCCCGGGATCACGGTCAGCCTCGCCGGCACGAACGTCACCGGCCAGCGGACGCGCAACTTCGAATCGCGCGAGGATTTCGTCCGCGAAGTGCGCAACGACGACACGACCTACTCGCTCGGGGTACGCTTCAACTTCTGAGCCTATCGACGCATGCCCCGCCCATGGCCGATAGCGCGGGCCAGCGAACTAATGCCGGAAACGGCGACGACAGGAGGATGGCTTGAACAGGAAACGGATGTTTGCGGCGCTTCGGCTGGCAACGGCTCTCGCGGCCGGCAGTTGCGTGGCGATCGACGCGGCGTACGCGCAGGCGCCGGCTACGGTCCTCAACCAGTCCGGCAAAGCACTACCCGGCGACGTGCGCGTCGTGCGGGCGCAGGACGCGGTGACGATCGACTGGCCCTCGGCTGAGGGCGAGCGCGCCCAGCTCGTCCTTTCGCTCGACCGGAGCAAGCCGCTGATCCAGGCAGTCTCGATCGCCGGCAAGGCGGTCATCGCGGGTCTCGATCCAGCCGGCGTGGTCACCGTCGGCACACGTGATCTCAAAGAGGGTTGGACGATCTTCTTCGACAACCCTCGCAAGCTGCCGTTCGAAAGCTTTCCGCTCACCCTGGCGCGGGGCGACATCAGCGTTCGCGCGGAAGGCGGCTACACCAGGGTGATCGTCGGCGGCGCGGCCGCCGGGCCGTTCTCAGGCACCTACCAGTTCACCGTCTACCCGGGCTCCCGGCTGGTCCGCGCGGCGATGGTTATGGCCACGCAGCGCCCGGCGACCGCCTACACTTTCGATGCCGGCCTGAGCGTCGCATCGTCGGGGACGCTGCCGTGGCGCTCGATTGCCTTCACCGACACCACGGACGCGATCGTGCGCCAGCAAGGTGACGCCTCGCGCAAGCCCGCGGTCTCGCCCAAGGTGCGGGCGCGGATGATCGTCGCCGAGGGCCCGACCGGCGGTTCGCTGGGCATCGTGCCGCCGCCGCATCAATTTTATTACCCGCTCGATTACGCCAACAACGACAATTCGGCGTGGTACGGCAGCGACTATCGCAACCTCGCCGGCCGTACCGGCTTCGGCGTGCGCCAGACGCTCGAGGGCGATCGCCGCTGGGTGCCGTGGGTCAATGCTCCGCCGGGATCGGTGCAGGACATGGGCGTCTTTCTGCTGCCCGACAGCGGCGATGCCGCGAGCGTCACGCAGGCCGCTTTGGCCTATACTCGCGGCGATCGTTTCAAGGCGCTCGAAGGGCACCATACCTTCAGCAGCCATTATCACGTCGAGCACACCGAAGCCTTTCTGAACACGGCGCGGTTCCAGCAATCGACGGGCGTGCCCGACGGGCTCGAGACCCCGGACTTCGTCAAGCGTTTCAAGGACATGAACGTCGAGATCGTGCATCTCGCCGAACTTCACCTTGGACGTGAGGCACTCGACCGTGCCGGCGACCGGCTGACGCTGCTCAAGACGATGCACGCCGAGACCGCCCGGCTGTCGGACGACAAGCTGCTGCTGCTGCCGGGCGAGGAGCCCAACGTCCATCTCGGCGGGCATTGGCTCAGCTTCTTCCCCAAACCGGTCTACTGGACGCTAGACCGCAAGGAGGGGCAGCCCTTCGTCGAAAACGATCCCAGGCTGGGCAAGGTCTATCATGTCGGTTCGCAGGACGATGTACTCAAATTGATGGAAGCCGAGCAGGGACTGATGTGGACCGCGCATCCGCGGATCAAGGGCTCGCTGGGCTTCCCCGACAATCACAAGGACACTCCCTTCTTCAAAAGCGACCGCTTTCTCGGCGGCGCGTGGAAGAGCATGCCGTCGGACTATTCGCTGCCGCGACTGGGCACGCGGGTGCTCGATACGCTCGACGACATGAACAACTGGGCGGCCAAGCCCTCCGAACGGAAGGTCGCGCCGGGCGAAGTCGACGTGTTCCAGATCGACCGCGAGAGCGAGCTCTACGCCCATATGAACATCAACTATCTCCGGCTCGAGGGCCCCCTGCCGCGTCATGGCGATGGCTGGCAGAATGTGCTCGACGCGCTGCGCGGCGGCCGTTTCTTCACCACCACCGGCGAGGTGCTGATCCCCGAGTTCACCATCGACGGCGCGAAGAGCGGCGAGGAAGCCGCGTTCGGACGACGCTCGACGGTACGCGCGAAGATCGAATGGACCTTCCCGCCTGCGTTTGCCGAGATCGTTAGCGGCGACGGCGCCAAGGTCTATCGCGATCGCATCGACCTGACCGGTGCCGCACCGTTCGGCGGCCGCACGATCGAGAAACGCGTGAACCTCAGCGGCCGGAAATGGGCGCGGATCGAAGTTTGGGACGTCGCGACCAATGGCGCCTACACCCCGGCGGTGTTTCTGAAAGGCAAGTAATCCTGTCCTGCCCGTGCAGTCGCCGGCGTCCGACGCCTGGCGGCCGCACGTGGCCCTTTTGCTCGAGCGGCGCCACCGAGATGCTGGTTCGGGCCTGCTTTTTCCCGGAGCACGGCGAACGTCCGACCTTGGGCAATATGTCCATGTCCCAGGGACCGACATCCCGCTAGCCAGTC
>JASLBO010000321.1 GCA_030146605.1 Sphingomonas sp.
CGCATTGCCGGGGTGCCTTGTCGGGGCGCCAGCGCAGGACGCCGGTACCGTGGCGGAAGCGGCGGCCGGTGACATGGTCGTAGCGTATCTCGGCGATCAGTTCGGGGCGCAGCGGCTGCCATTCGGCCGAACGCCCGGTCGACCAGCGGCTCGGCCCGCCGGGTGCGTCGCCGGTAAAGCCCGGTGCCTCGATCAGCGCCTCGAGCCGTTCGGTGAGCGCCGGGCGATCCGCCGCCGCGATTCCCGAAGTAAAGCCGACATGGTGGAGCAAGCCGGCATCGTCATAGAGCCCGAGCAGCAGCGATCCGACCTCGTGCTTCTTCGTTGCGTAGCGGAAGCCGCCGACCACGCAGTCGGCGGTGCGCAGGCGCTTGATCTTGAGCATCGCGCGCTCGCCCGCCCGATAGGCTTCGTCGCGCCTCTTGGCGATCACGCCGTCCAGCGCACCGCCCGCCGCGTCGAGCCAGCGTTGCGCGACGGCAGGATTCTCGGTCAGCGGCGACAGCCGCAGCGTGGCCGACCGGTGCTTGCCGTAGAATGTCTCCAGCGCCTCGCGCCGCTCGGCCAGCGGGCGATCGGCCAGCGATCCTTCGGGCGACCACAGGCAATCGAACAGCATCAGCCGCGCCGGTGTCTCGACCGAAAGCTTGCGAATCCGGCTCTCGGCCGGATGCAGCCGCATCTGCAGCGCGTCGAACGACAAGGTCGGTCCCATCGGGATCAGCAGCTCGCCATCGAGCACGACCCGGTCGACCGGGAGTGCCGCGATCGCCGCCGCCACTTCGGGGAAATAGCGCGCCAGCGGCTTGCCCGACTTAGACTGGAGCTCGACTTCATCGCCCTGTTTGAACGCCAGGCAGCGAAAGCCGTCCCATTTGGGTTCGAATTGCCAGCCCGGGCCGTCGGGCAGCGCGGCAACCGGCTGGGCTTCCATGGGTTCGATCGTCATGCATCGGCAACGCAGCGTCGGCGCATTGGTTCGAGGAAGGGGCAATGGCCATGCAACTGCAGCGCTTCGTCGACGCGCAGCAACACATCTACTCGCAGGCGCTCGCCGAGCTGCGCGACGGACGCAAGCGAAGCCACTGGATGTGGTTCGTGTTTCCGCAGATCGCCGGGCTCGGGCACAGCGAGACGGCGCGCCTCTATGCCATCGCCGACCTCGCCGAAGCACGGGCATATCGCGCGCATCCACTGCTCGGGGCGCGGCTTGCGGAGGCTACCGACGCGGTTCTGGCGCATGCCGGCCGAACCACGGCCGACGCGATCTTCGGCGGGATCGATGCCGTCAAGCTGCGCTCGTCGATGACGCTATTCGAGTCCGCCGCTCCGAACGAGGCGCGCTTCGCCGCGGTGCTCGAGAAGTTCTGCGGCGGCGCGCGCGATCCGCAGACGCTTCAGCGGCTCGCACCGTCATAATGCTGGACCTCGAGCGCGTCCAAACCACGCCGTCCGCGCAGCGCAGGTTGATCTCGACCCTGCCGCGCCTTGTTGACAGCGCCCTCGGGCTTTCCGACACGAAGGTCATGGGCGAGGTAAAACTGCATCCGAGCTGGTTCGAACCGCTGAAGGACGAGTTCGCCGAGCCGTATATGGCGGCGTTGCGCGAATTTCTCGTCGCCGAGAAAGCGGCGGGAAAGCGCATCTTCCCCGCGGGCGGCGAATGGTTCCGCGCGCTCGATCTGACTCCGCTGGAGCAGGTCCGCGTCGTCATCCTCGGCCAGGACCCCTATCATGGCGAAGGGCAGGCGCATGGTCTCTGCTTCTCGGTGCGGCCCGGAACGCGCACCCCGCCGAGCCTCGTCAACATCTACAAGGAAATGGAGGCCGATCTCGGCATTCCGCGCGCGCGCCACGGCTTTCTCGAACATTGGGCGCAGCAGGGCGTGCTGCTGCTCAACGCCGTGCTCACCGTCCAGATGAGCATGGCCGCGTCGCACCAGGGACGCGGCTGGGAGCGCCTGACCGATGCCGTGATCCGGCTGGTCAATGCGAAGCCCGAACCGGTGGTGTTCCTGCTGTGGGGCAGCCACGCGCAGAAAAAGGCGGCGTTCGTCGATTCGATCGACAAAGGCGGGCGCCACCTCGTGCTCAAGGCGCCGCATCCTTCGCCGCTGTCGGCGCATTCGGGGTTCTTCGGTTGCCGGCACTTTTCGAAAGCCAACGCATTCCTGACCAGCCATGGGCAGAAACCGATCGACTGGGCGCTTCCCGAGCTGGATTGATTGCTCATGGGCGGTTCATCGCCCTGCTGACACAGCCGGGCGCAGCTGCTAAACGTCTGAACAATCGAGAAAAGGGCTGAAGATGCGCAAGACCATCACCACCCTGCTGAGCCTGTCGCTGATCCTCTCCGCCTGCGGCGGCGGCGGCGGCGGGGGCAGCGGTTCGGTCGTCACGCCGCCCGCGACCGGCGGTACGCCGACCCCGACGCCGGGAACCATCGCGGGCTGTTCGCTGCGCGAGCGGCAGGATTGGGCCTCGACGCAGCTCAGGGAATGGTATCTCTTCCCGGAGACGCTGCCGGCGAGTCTCAGCCCGACACCCTATGCGACGGTCAGCGACTATATCGACGCGCTCACTGCCACGGCGCGCGGGCAGGCGCGCGACCGTTATTTCACGTATCTGACCTCGATCGCCGAAGAGACTGCTTATTATACGTCGGGATCGAGCGCCGGCTTTGGCTTCCGGCTCGCTTACGATTCGGCGGGCGGGCGGGTGTTCGTCGCCGAATCGTTCGAAGGCACGCCTGCGCTGAACGCGGGGATCGATCGCGGCGCCGAGATCGTCGCGATCGGCACCGGCGCCGCCAATCTGCGCACCGTCGCCCAGATCATGGCGAGCGGAGGCCCTGAGGCGGTTTCGGACGCGCTCGGTCCGGCGACGGCGGGCACCACGCGGCTGCTGCGCGTGACCGACGCAGCGGGCACCCGCGACGTCTCCGTCGCCAAGGCCGATTATACGCTGACGCCGGTTTCGTCGCGCTACGGCGCCAAAGTGCTCGACGATGGCGGCCGCAAGGTCGGTTATCTCAACCTGCGCACCTTCATCTCCACCGCCGATCCGGCGCTGCGCACGGCGTACGCGCAATTCAAGGCAGCGGGGATCACCGAAGTGATCGTCGATCTGCGCTACAATGGCGGCGGGCTGGTTTCGACCGCGCAGCTGATGGGCGATCTGATGGGCGCGAATCGCGCGACCAGCGATGTCTTCGACTATATGGCGTTCCGCCCCGAGAAATCGGCCGAGAACGAGACCCGCTTCTTCCAGCCGCGCGCCGAGTCGATCGCGCCGACCCGGATCGCGTTTATCGGCACCGGCGGCACCGCGTCAGCGAGCGAACTCGTGGTCAATGCCTTCATCCCCTATCTCCACGCCAATGCCGCGCTGATCGGCACCAACACCTATGGCAAGCCGGTGGGCCAGATCGCGATCGATCGGCCGGCATGCGACGATCGCCTGCGTGTCGTCGCCTTCGCCACCCAGAACGCCGCGCGGCAGGGCAATTACTTCAACGGTCTCGCCGGCACGGTCGAGGCGAGCTGCCGTGCGGGCGACGATGTCGCGTTTCCGCTCGGCGATCCTCGCGAGGCATCGACCAGGGCGGCGCTCGATTTCCTCGCCGGGCGCAGCTGCACCGCGATCGCATCGGGCGGGCAAACGACATTGGCGCTGCGGACCGGCGCGGCCCGCGAACTGCTCACTCCCGAGCGGCCCAGCACGGTCCAGCGCGAAGTGCCGGGGGCGTTCTAGGCAGAAAATCCTCCCTCGCGCCGCGGGGCAGGATCACGTTTCGGGATCTTCTGCCGGCTCCGTCACCTCCGCCTCCGCCGGAACCAGCGCGCGCACTTCCTCCATGAACCGCACGAGCGAAATCGGCTTGGAGACATAGGCGTCGGCCCCGGCCGAGCGGATGCGGTCCTCGTCCTCGCGCCCGGCATATGCGGTGACGGCCATGATCGGGATCGCACGCAGCCCGGTGTCGCGCTTCATCTCGCGGATCAGGTCGTAGCCGGTGACATGCGGCATCTGGATGTCCATCACGATCAGCTCGGGCGCGAATTCGCGCGCTCTGGCCACTGCCTCGCGCCCATCGCTCACCGGCGCGACGGCGAAGTCGTGGGCGCGCAGCAAATCGCAGAACAGCTTCAGATTGAGCTCGTTATCCTCGACAACCAGAACCCTTTTTGCCACGCGCTGAACCTCATGCAGTTGGAGACGGTTTAGGCGATGCTGCCGAGGGAAACAAATGCAGAGGCACTTGCGCTCCAGGCACTGGTCTGGACTTTGGGTGATTCCACCCGTGCGGCGCGGCTGCTCGACTTGACCGGGCTCGATCCTGCGGAGTTGCGGGCCCGGGCAGGGGAGCCGGCATTGCTCGCCGCGACCCTCGGTTTCCTTGAGGCGTACGAGCCCGATCTGGTCGCTTGCGCCGAGGCGCTCGGCGTGACGCCGCCCGCGCTGATCGCCGCCCGCGCCGAGCTGGAGCGCGCATGAAACCGCTGCTGATCACCGATTGCGACGAAGTCCTGCTCCACATGGTCCGCCATTTCGGCAGCTGGCTCGACGAGGCGCACGATATCGATTTCACCCCCAATGGCGGTGATTTCGCCACGTCGATGCGCCGCCGCGCCGATCAGGCGCTGGTCGAACGCGAACAGATGTGGGCGTTGCTCGATGGCTTCTTCCCCGCCGAGATGGAGCGCCAGACGCTGGTGCCGCACGCTCGCGAGGCTTTGGCGGCGCTGGCCGAGCATGCCGATATCGTCGTGCTCACCAATCTCGGCGATCATTGCCGCGAACACCGGATCGCCCAGCTCGCGACGCACGGCATCGCGCACCGGGTCGAGTGCAACCAGGGGCCGAAGGGCCCGCCGGTGGCGAGGCTGGTCGCCGAGCTGGGGGCGCCGGTGGCGGTGTTCGTCGACGATCTTGCGGTGCATCACGAATCGGTGGCGAAGCACGCCCCGCACGTCCACCGCCTCCACATGATCGCGGAGCCGAGCCTCGCCCCACACGTTCCGCCCGCACCCCAGGCCAACGCCCGGATCGACGACTGGAGCGAGGCCCGACGCTGGATCGAGGCGCGGTTCGCCGCGGGCTTGACCGCCGATGCCGCCGGTGGTTGATCGCAGCATGACCCAGCAAATCGACGCGAAGCTGGCCGAGCTCGGCCTGTCCCTCCCCGAAGCCGCGGCGCCGGTCGCCGCCTATGTGCCCGCGGTCGAGGCCGCCGGGCTGCTCCATATCTCGGGGCAGCTGCCGTTCAGGGACGGCCAGCTGATGACCGGCCGGCTCGGCGAGGATCACGACCTCGATTATGGCCGGGAGGCGGCGCAGCGTTGCGGGCTGATGCTGGTCGCGCAGATCAAGAAGGCGCTCGGCGGC
>JASLBO010000358.1 GCA_030146605.1 Sphingomonas sp.
TCTCGTCCAGATGCTGTCGATCTTCGTGATCGGTTTCGGCCTCACCTGGTGCTTCGGCAAGGCGGTCGGCAACACGAAGCAAGGCTGGGCGATCCTCTCGGCGATGCTGATCCTATTTCTCGCGGGTGTCACCGTGACCTATTGGCAGGAAGCTGCGGGTAATCCGATCCTGCACGATCTCGGCGTCGCGGGCGGCAATATGGAGGGCAAGGAAGTCCGCTTCGGCATTGCCGCGAGCGCGCTCTTCTCGGTCGTCACCACCGCGGCCTCATGCGGCGCGGTCAACGCGATGCACGACAGCTTCACGGCACTCGGTGGCATGATCCCGCTGTTCAACATGCAACTCGGCGAAGTCGTGATCGGCGGCGTCGGCGCGGGCATCTACGGTTTCCTGATCTTCGCCATCCTCGCGGTGTTCGTCGCGGGGCTGATGGTGGGGCGCACGCCGGAATATGTCGGCAAGAAAATCGAGGCGCGCGAAGTCAAGCTGGCAGTACTTGCGATCGCCATCCTGCCGCTGATCATCCTCGGCTTCACCGCTTTGTCCTCGGTGACCGAATCTGGCCTCGCAGGTCCGCTCAACAAGGGCCCACACGGCTTCTCGGAGATCCTTTACGCCTTCACCAGCGGGGTCGCGAACAACGGCTCAGCCTTCGCCGGCCTGACCGCCAATACGCCGTATTACAACGCTCTGCTGGGCGTTGCGATGTGGCTCGGCCGCTTCTTCATCATCGTGCCGATGCTGGCGATCGCCGGCAGCCTCGCGGCGAAGAAGTACACGCCCGAAAGCGCGGGCTCGTTCCCGACCACCGGCGGCCTCTGGGTGGGCCTGCTGGTCGGCATCATCCTGATCGTGGGCGGCCTCACTTTCCTGCCGGGCCTCGCGCTCGGTCCCATCGCCGATCATCTCGCGATGATCCGCGGCCAATCGTTCTGACGGGAGCGCCAACATGGCTCGCACCGCGACAAAGTCGCTGTTCACGGCAGACCTGATCGTTCCGGCGATCGGAGACGCCTTCAAGAAACTCAATCCCAAGGAACTGATCCGCAACCCGGTGATGTTCACCACCGCCGTGGTGGCGGCGCTGCTGACGATCCTGCTGGTCGTCGGCAGTGACGGCCTCGCCCTCGGCTTCAAGCTCCAGCTGGTGATCTGGCTGTGGCTGACGGTGCTGTTCGGCACGTTCGCCGAGGCGCTCGCAGAGGGCCGCGGCAAGGCGCAGGCGGCAAGTCTCCGCGCCACCAAGGCCGAACTCACCGCCAGGAAGCTCAAGGACGGTCAGACGCAGAATGTCGCCGCAAGCCAGCTACGCGCAGGCGATGTCGTCCTTGTCGAGACGGGCGATCTGGTTCCCGCCGACGGGGAAGTCATCGAGGGTGTCGCCTCGGTCAACGAAGCCGCCATTACCGGCGAAAGCGCGCCGGTAATCCGCGAGGCAGGTGGCGACCGCTCGGCAGTGACCGCGGGCACGCGGGTCATCTCCGACGCAATCAAGGTCCGCGTCACCGCCGATCCCGGCCAGGGCTTTCTCGATCGCATGATCGCGCTGGTCGAAGGTGCCGAGCGGCAGAAGACTCCCAACGAGATCGCACTGACGCTCCTGCTGGTGGGTTTGACGATCATCTTCCTGATCGCCGTCGGCACCATTCCCGCCTTCGCCAATTATGCCGGCGGGAGCATTCCCGTAGCCATCCTCGCCGCCTTGCTGATCACGCTGATCCCGACCACGATCGCCGCGTTGCTTTCGGCGATCGGCATCGCGGGCATGGACCGGCTGGTGCGCTTCAACGTGCTCGCAAAATCGGGCCGGGCAGTCGAGGCGGCAGGCGACATCGACGTGCTGCTGCTCGACAAGACCGGCACGATCACCATCGGTGACCGTCAGGCCAGCGAGTTCCGCACCGTCGGCGGCACATCGGAGACGCAACTCGCCGAGGCGGCGCTGCTCGCCAGCCTGGCCGACGAAACCCCCGAGGGCCGCTCGATCGTGGTGCTCGCACGCGAGAAGTTCCACGTGACGACCGTGAACCTGCCTGCGGGTGCCGAGGTCGTTCCGTTCACTGCCCAGACCCGCATCTCGGGGGTCCGGATCGGCGAATCGCTGATCCAGAAGGGCGCGGTGGATTCGATCCTGCGGGCCAATCCAGGCCTGGGCGAGACCGCCGCCGCGACCGAGTTGCGCCGCGTCACCGACGAGATCGCCCGCGCCGGCGGCACGCCGCTGGCGGTGGCGCAGGACGGACGGCTGCTCGGCGCGATCTTCCTCAAGGACGTGGTTAAGGCCGGCATTCGCGAACGCTTCGGCGAGCTCAGGACGATGGGCATCCGCACGGTGATGATCACCGGCGACAACCCGCTCACCGCCGCCGCGATCGCCGCCGAAGCGGGAGTAGACGACTTCCTCGCTCAGGCGACCCCCGAGGACAAGCTCGCGCTGATCCGCAAGGAGCAGCAAGGCGGCAAGCTCGTCGCGATGTGCGGCGACGGCACCAACGATGCGCCGGCGCTCGCCCAGGCCGATGTCGGCGTGGCGATGAACACGGGAACGCAGGCGGCGCGCGAGGCCGGCAACATGGTCGATCTCGACAGTGATCCGACCAAGCTCATCGAAGTGGTGGGGCTGGGCAAGCAATTGCTGATGACCCGCGGGGCTTTGACCACCTTTTCGGTGGCCAATGATGTCGCGAAGTACTTCGCGATCATCCCGGCGATGTTCGTCGTGCTCTATCCGGGGCTCGGCGTGCTCAATGTGATGGGGCTGGGAACGCCCGAGAGCGCGATCCTGTCAGCGATCATCTTCAACGCCCTGATCATCCCCCTGCTCGTGCCGCTGGCGCTCAAGGGGGTTACGTACAAGCCGATGGGTGCGGGCCCCCTGCTCGCGCGCAACCTCGCCATCTACGGTCTCGGCGGGCTCGTCGCGCCGTTCATCGGCATCAAGATCATCGACCTGGCCGTCAACGGCCTGGGTCTCGCCTGAGGAGGTTTACCGTGGGCAAAGACTTCGTAACTTCGCTGCGGCCGGCCATCGTGCTGACGATCCTGTTCGCAATCCTGCTCGGCCTGCTATACCCGCTCGCGATGACCGGCATCGGACAGGCGATCTTTCCCTCCCAGGCCAATGGCAGCCTCGTCCGCGACGCCGCCGGCCGGATGGTCGGTTCGACTGTGGTGGGGCAGGCCTTTACGTCGGAGCGGTATTTCCAGACGCGACCCTCGGCGGCCGGCAAGGGCTATGACGCCCTCGCGTCCTCGGGCTCGAACCTCGGGCCCACCTCGCAGGCGCTGGTCGATCGGGTCACCCCGGATATCGAGAAGCGCCGTGCCGAAGGCGTCACCGGGCAAGTCCCTGCGGACCTCGTCACGGCCAGCGGCTCGGGGCTCGATCCCGATCTCTCGCCCGAGGGGGCCCTCGCTCAGGTGACGCGCGTCGCCCGCATCCGCGGCCTGTCTCCCGACCAGTTGCGCAAGCTGGTCGACGACAATGTCGAGCACCCGTTGCTCGGCATCCTCGGTGAGCCACGCGTCAACGTGCTCGCGCTCAACCAGCAGCTCGATCGGCTCGGCGCGCGCCGTTGACCGACCGGGAGCGGCCCGCCCCCGAAGCCTTCCTTCGCGCGGCCGCGGAGGAAGGCAAAGGCCGCCTGAAGATCTTTCTCGGTGCCGCACCGGGAGTGGGCAAGACCTATGAGATGCTGTCCGAAGGCGCCGCGCGGCGGAAGGCGGGCGTGGACGTGGTCGTCGGCGTCGTCGAGACGCACGGCCGCGCCGAAACCGATGCGCTGACCCGCCATCTCGAAATCCTGCCGCGGCGTTCGATCGACTATGAGGGGCACATTCTCACCGAGATGGACCTCGACGCGTTGCTCGATCGGCACCCCGCCCTCGCCTTGGTCGACGAACTGGCGCACACCAATGTGGCCGGCAGCCGGAACACCAAGCGCTATCAGGATGTCATGGAGCTGCTCGACGCCGGCATCCATGTCTATTCGACGATCAACATCCAGCATGTCGAAAGCCTCAACGATGTCGTCGCGTCGTTCACGCGCGTCCGCGTCCGCGAAACCGTACCCGACAGCATCCTCGAGCGCGCCGAGATCGAAGTCGTCGATATTCCGCCCGACGAGCTGATCGAGCGCCTCAAGGAAGGGAAAGTCTATCTTCCCCATGAAGCGACGCGCGCGCTTTCGCATTTCTTCTCTAAATCGAATCTCTCGGCGTTGCGCGAATTGGCACTGCGCCGCGCCGCGCAGGCGGTCGATGCGCAGATGCTCGATCATCTCCGCGCCAATGCGCTGGGCGGCACCTGGGCCGGAAGCGAGCGCATCCTCGTCGCCGTGAGCGAACTGTCCGGATCGGAAGAGCTGGTCCGTGCCGCCAAGCGGATCGCCGATGCCGCGCATGCCAGCTGGACCGCGATCCACGTCGAGACGCCGCGCAGCAAGACGCTCGACGAGCCCGCGCTGCGGCGAATCGCCGATGTGCTCAACCTCGCCTCCCGGCTCGGCGCGGCGGTCGCTTCGGTGCCCGCAGCGAGTGTGGTCGAGGGCCTGAAGAGCTATGCCACCGACGCGCGGGCGACGCAGTTGGTGGTGGGCAAGTCGACGCGCACGCGCTGGTTCGAGCTGCTGCACGGATCGGTCGTCGATCGGCTCGTGCGCGAAACGCCGGGCGTGGCGGTGCATGTCCTTCCGCTGGCGGGCGGCGCTCCATCGGAGCCCTCCCGGAAGATGGCCGGCAGCTGGGGGACCCGGTCCGGCTATCTATGGACCACGCTGATGGTCGCGGCAGTCACTGCGCTCGGATCGGCGCTGTTCCATGTCCTTGATCTCGGCAACGTGGCGCTGCTGTACCTGCTGCCGGTGATGACTGCCGCCAGCCTGTTCGGACTGCGGACGGGTCTCTATGCCGGGCTGCTGTCGAGCCTCTGTTACAATTATTTCTTCCTGCCGCCGACGGGTACGCTCACGGTGAGCAACCCCGAGAATGTCATCTCGATCTTCGTGCTGCTGGGCGTCGCCGTGGCGACCAGCCAGCTCACTGCCCGCGTGCGGGCGCAGGCGGATCTCGCGGCGATCAGTGCCCGAAGCAACGCGGCGCTCGCGGGGTATCTGCGTCAGCTCACCCGATTGAACGATCCCGTCGAAGTCGCACGCGCCGCCTGTAGCGAGATTGCCGACCTTCTCGATGTCCGCGTCGCCCTGCTCCAGCAAACCGATACGGGTCTGTCGGTACTTGGGGCGAGCGAGCCGGGCACGCGCCTGGAGACGATGGAGCTCGCCGCGGCGCAATGGGTCTGGGATACCGCGCAGCCTGCAGGTCGCGGCACCGGCACGCTCACGGCTTCGGACTGGCAATTCCAGCCGCTGCGCGCTGGCGAGCGCGTGCTCGCAGTGCTCGGAGTCGCGCGCGACGACGGCCGCGATCCGGTGCGGTCCGACCAGCTGGCCTTGCTCGGCAGCCTGCTCGATCAGACCTCGCTCGCGCTCGAACGCCTTCGGCTCGAGGCGGAGATGCGCGATGTCGACGCAGTGCGTGAACGCGACCGGCTGCGCGCGGCGTTGCTCTCGTCGGTGGGCCACGATCTGCGTACGCCGCTTACCTCGGTGCTCGCCGCCGCCGGCGAATTGCGCCGGCGCAGTGACGATCCCTTGATCGCCACGATCGAAAGCGAAGCGATGCGCCTCAACCGCTTCGTCGCCAATCTGCTCGACATGGCCCGCGTCGAGGCCGGCGCGCTGCGGCTCAATCTGGAGCCCGTCGACCTTACCGATGCAGTCGCCGCGGCGGTGCACGACACGCGCCGCTCGCTCGAGGGCCATGCCATCGAACTCGAGGTGCTTCCCAACCTGCCACTGGTCCGCGTGGACCCGCAACTCTTCCACCATTGCCTGCTCAATCTCCTCGACAATGCGGGGCGCTATGGCGATCCCGGCACGCCGATCACGGTGCGTGCCGAGCGTCTGTCGCAGGCGCTGGTGCTGTCGGTCATCGACAAGGGGCCGGGATTGCCGGAGGGCCGCGAGGCCGAGGTGTTCGAAACCTTCAAAAGACTCGAGGGCTCGGATCGATCGATCAGCGGCACGGGGCTGGGGCTGGCCATCGTCAAAGCCTTTGCGGAGGCCATGGGCATGACCGTCGGAGCCGCCAATCGCGACGACCTGGCGGGCGCGCGGTTCAGCATCCACTTTCCCGAGCGCCTGCTGGTGCACGGATCGGATCAAGGACTCGATGTATGAGCGGTCTGCGGATTCTCGTGGTCGACGACGATTTGCATATCCGCCGTCTGCTGCAGACTACACTGGTCCGAGGCGGGTATCAGCCGATCGAAGCCACCACCGCCGCCGAGGCCCTCGCGCTGGCGAAATCTTCGAATCCGGACGCGATCCTGCTCGACCTCGGCCTGCCGGATCGCGACGGTCTGGAGATCGTGCCGCTGCTCAAGCAGCTGAGCCAGGCGCCTGTCCTGGTGGTGTCGGCCCGCGACGCGACCGATCAGAAAGTCGCGGCGCTGGATCTCGGCGCCGACGACTACGTCACCAAGCCCTTCGACAGCGAAGAGGTTCTGGCCCGGCTGCGAGCCTCGCTTCGCCACAAGCTCGTTGCCCAAGGCGCATCCCCGGTCGTAAACACCCACGGCCTCGCCATCGATCTCACCAATCGTGCGATCACGCGCGATGGGGAAGAAGTTCACTTGACCCGCAAGGAATTCGAGGTGCTGCGCCAGCTCGCCATGAGCCCCGGGCGCGTCGTGACCCACCAGCGCATTCTCGAGGCGGGCTGGCCCTACGAGCATGATCGACGGGTCGATTATCTCCGCATCGTCGTGCGGAACCTGCGGCAGAAGCTCGAGCCCGATCCGACACGTCCGGCGATCATCGTGAATGAGCTCGGGGTCGGGTATCGCCTGATGCCCGATCCGGACCGACCCTAGCGCTCTGCCCTTACCTAGAGCGTTTTCGGTCTAGGTAGCGGCGTAGCCTGAGTTGCAGAGATAGTTGGCGCATTCGGCTGGAGGAAAGCGGTCGAGGAGTGTGCCGATGCGCTTCCAGACGGCATCGACGGACCGTTCGGCAGCCTTTTGCAGCAGAGCCTTGAGCTTGGCAAACACCCGTTCGATCGGGTTCAGGTCGGGACTGCAGGGTGGCAAGAAGAGAAGGTGGGCGCGGGCCTGGCGGATAGCGCGGCGGACCGCCTTGCCTTTGTGGCTGGCCCAGATTGTCCATGACGACGACATCGCCGGGCTTGAGCGTTCGCGCCGTTTCCTGCGAGTCCAGGCCGGCGTCGTGTGCCGCTCCCGTGAGCGCGTTTCGAGCCGTCGCCGGATCGACATTGCCGTTTGCCGCCTCTTGGCTCAGCCGAAATGCCGAGATATTCAGTTGGCCGTTGCGGGTGCCAGCGGGTGCCCGCCGCACCTTAGCCACCCCGGTATCCCGATCCACGGCTTGCGCAGAAGGTCGAGCAACCAGGCCGGCGGCCGGCCAGTTCGAATAGGCCGGGCGGATTCTCCCAAGCGTAGATGCTGTCGCTTGGATGGATCGAACCGGGTGCCACCACATAGCCGCCATCTCCAAGGACGTCAGCGCCGGGAAAGATACGCGCACCGTTCGCCAGCGTCCCGCCGGGGTGGGCGAATTATGTGTGCAGGCCCTTGCCAGTTCGAACCGCGATCGTATCGGGTAATCCGCGCTCCGTCGCCCCCCGCGATCGCCTTTTCGCTGTCCAGATCGAGCACGATCAGTTTGGACACGGTACCCGTGGCGATGCCGACATTGCCGGAATTGGATGCCAGCCCCGCACGTTCGCCACATCGGCCGCTACCGTCTGATATGCTTTCCAGCTTCCCAAGGCTGGGCGCTTGTCGCCAGCCTGCACGGGAATGACGCTAAACCCCATCTCCAATAGGATGCGCCAGGCGTCTGGCAAATCGAAGTCGCGTGCTTTCGGAAGCGCCGTCATTGTCGGCCCCCTCGATCGGGGTAAAGCGAGCGCTCCAGACCGCCAGTTTAGTATCCGCCCTCGTCCCGGTTGCAGCCGGGGCGGGGGCTTTCCGTTTGGGCGGTGGATCAGCGTAAGGAACACAATACTACCACAGGCCCGTTATTCGGGAGCCGCCGAATTGGGAGAAGTCGTCGAAAAGGTTGGTGCACCCGACTGGATTCGAACCAGTGGCCTCTGCCTTCGGAGGGCAGCGCTCTATCCAGCTGAGCTACGGGTGCCTGGAAGCCGCGCCTAGCAAAGCAAAACGAGCCGCGCCAGCCGTTTCCGCTCAGTGACCGGCTTGCTTTCGCGGCGAAGGTCCGGGTGTCTTGGGCTTGTACGCGCAGAGATCGGCGATCCCGCAGCGCCAGCATTCGGGCGTGCGCGCCTTACAGGTGTAACGGCCGTGGAGGATCAGCCAGTGATGCGCGTGCAGCCGGAAAGGCTGCGGCACGCGTTTTTCGAGCTTGAGCTCCACGTCAAGCGGGGTCTTGCCGCGCGCGAGCCCGGTGCGGTTGCCGACCCGGAAGATGTGCGTATCGACCGCGAAGGTCTCGCGCCCGAAGGCGCAGTTGAGCACGACGTTGGCAGTCTTGCGCCCGACGCCGGGCAGCGCCTCGAGTAGGTCGCGATCGGCGGGAACCTCGCCGCCATGCTGCTCGATCAGCGCCCGGCTGAGCGCAAGAACGTTCCTCGCCTTGGTATTGTAGAAGTTGATCGTCCGCAGCCGTTCTTTTAGGGTCTCTTCGCCAAGTGCGACCATCTTCTCGGGGGTGTCGGCCTCTGCGAACAGGAGGCGGGTCGCCTTGTTGACTCCGGCATCGGTCATCTGCGCCGACAGCACCACCGCGACGAGCAAGGTATAGGCATTGCTGTATTCGAGCTCGGTCTCGGGGTGCGGGTTATCGGCTGCGAGGCGTGCGAAGAGATCGATGATTTCACTGTCGTTCAAATGCCGAGCACCTGATCCATCGTATAGCGGCCGGGCTGCTGCCCCCTGAGCCACAACGCCGCCTGCACTGCGCCGCGCGCGAAGATCGCGCGGTCGTCGGCGCGGTGGGTGAGTTCGATCCGCTCGCCGGCAGTGGCGAACACCACTTTATGATCGCCGACCACCGAACCGCCGCGCAGCGACGCCATGCCGATCGTTCCGTCGGCACGCGGGCCGGTCAGCCCGGCGCGATCGGTCACCCCCGCCTCGGCGAGCGTGGTGCCGATGCCGTGCGCGGCGGCATTGCCGAGCATCAGCGCGGTGCCCGAGGGCGCGTCGGCCTTGTTGCGGTGGTGCATCTCGACGATCTCGATGTCCCAATCGGGGCCGAGCCGCGCCGCAGCCTCGCGCACCAGCCGCGCGAGCAGCCCGACGCCCAGCGAGGTGTTGCCGGTCTGGAGCACCGGAATCTCGGCCGCGGCGGCGTCGATCAGCGCATGATGCTGCGCGGCGAGACCGGTCGTGCCGATCACGATCGGCGTCCACGCGGCCCGCGCCGCACCAAGATGCGCCTCGAGTGCGGCAGGCGCGGAGAAATCGACCAGAACATCGGCTTTTCGCGCCAGATCGGCGGGATTGTCGCTGATGTCGGCGCCGCCCGCAACTTGCGCCCCGAGGCTGGGCGCGACAGCGGCGATCGCCTGCCCCATCCGCCCCATGCTTCCAAAAATGCCGATGCTCGTCATGCCGCCTGCTGTGGCACAATCGGGGGGCGGCGCGACAGGGGCTATTTCGGCTTCTTGCGCCCGGGCGGCATCCGGATGCGGACCATCGCCCGCCCGACGAGCGTCAGGAAAGTCGCGTTGCTCCGCCGGGGATCAGCGGGCGTTCCTGCGGCGCTGCGTCGGCGATCAGCAAGGCGAGCAGCAGCATCGACAGACACTCCGGAGTATATGCAGGCAATCAACGCCGCATTTGCGGCAGCCGCATGGCAGGCGGTAAAGAGCGGCGATGGGCGATATCCACAACATCGTGATTCTCACCGGTGCCGGCGTCTCCGCCGAGAGCGGCGTCGCCACCTTCCGCGGCCCCGGCGGGCTGTGGGAAGGGCAGCGCGTCGAGGATGTCTGCACGCCGCAGGCGCTCGCGCGCGATCCCGAGCTGGTGCATCGCTTCTATGACGAGCGCCGCGCCAGACTCGCCGGCGTCCAGCCCAATGCCGCGCACCTTGCGCTGGCGCGGCTCGACGCGGAATGGCCCGGCGAACTGCTGCTGGTCACCCAGAATGTCGACGATCTCCACGAGCGCGCCGGATCGAGGCGGCTGCTCCACATGCATGGCGAGCTGAAATCGGCATTGTGCCCGGCGTGCGGCATCCGCACCGCATGGGACGATGCTCTGCCGCCCGAGACCGAATGCCCGAATTGCGGCGTCCCGGCGCTGCGCCCCGACATCGTGTTCTTCGGCGAGATGCCGTACGAAATGGAGCGGATCGAGCAGGCGCTCGGAGAGGCCGACCTGTTCGTCTCGATCGGCACCTCCGGGGCGGTCTATCCCGCCGCCGGCTTCGTCCAGACCGCGCGTCATCACGGCGCGGCGACGCTGGAACTCAACCTCGACCCTTCCGAAGGCAGCCTTTGGTTCGGCGAGAGCCGGATGGGCCCGGCGGGGGTGCTGGTCCCGGCCTGGGTGGAAGCGATGCTGGATGATGTGGCTGGAATCACCTCCGTTCGGCCTTAGCCCGTCGAAGGCCGCCTCGCCGCGGGCGACACGCTTGCGGATAGCAGCCCTTCGACAGGCTCAGGGCGAACGGCTCCGAGCGAACCCGGCTGAAAACTGCTCTCAACCTCCGTTCGCCCTGAGCTCGAAGGGCGGGTGCGGCGAGCGCATCGCTTGGGGAGAGGCGCCCTTCTACAGGCGCAGGGCGAACGGGACGGTTCAGTCGACCCAGTCGAGGCCGATGTCGCGATAGAGCGAGCGGTCTTCCTCCCATTTCGGGTTGACCTTGACGTGCAGGTACAAATGCACCGGCACCCCCATGATCCGCGACAGCTCGGCGCGGGCGCGGGCGCCGATTTCCTTGATCCGGGTGCCGCCCTTGCCGAGCACGATGGCGCGCTGGGTGTCGCGCGCGACGAGAATCTGCTGGTGGATCTCGACCGATCCATCGGGCCGCTCCGAATATTTCTCGGTCTCCACCGCGCTGGCATAAGGCAGTTCGGCGTGGAGCTGGAGATAGAGCTGCTCGCGAGTGACTTCGGCGGCGATCATCCGCTCGGTGGCGTCCGAGACCTGGTCCTCGGGGAAATGCCACGCGCTCTCCGGCATCGCCGCGGCGAGCGCGGCCTTGAGTTCGGGCACGCCGTCACCGGTCTGTGCGCTGACGAAGTAGGTCTCGTCGAACGGCAGCATCTCGTTGAGCTTGGCGGCATGGCCGAGCAGCCGCGGCTTGTCGGCGATGTCGACCTTGTTGAGGATCAGGATCTTGCGCTCGGGGCGGCCTGCCAGGCTTTCGATCACCTGGCGCACCTTGGAGCCGGTGCCGCCCTTGCCGTCGACCACCAGGGCGATCAGATCGGCACCGTCCGTGCCTTCCCATGCCGCGGCGACCATCGCGCGATCGAGCCGCCGCTCGGGGGTGAAGATGCCGGGCGTGTCGACGAGGACGAGCTGGGCGTCCCCCTCGATCGCGATGCCCATCAGCCGGGCGCGCGTGGTCTGCGCCTTGGGACTGACGATCGCGACCTTCTGGCCGACGAGCGCATTGACGAGAGTCGACTTGCCGGCATTCGGCGCACCGACGATCGCGACGACGCCGCAATGTTGCGTGGAGGTGGGTTCGGTCATTCTTCTCGCGGTTCGGGACGGCCCTTCGACAAGCTCAGGGCGAACGGGTTTTGGGGTGGTCCGAACTTTCCCTAGCCGTTCGCCCTGAGCTTGTCGAAGGGCTGCCATCGTCCTGGCGATTGCGCGCGAGCGAGGACAGGCGTTCCCAATCGCCGGCGATCAACGCCTCCTTCTTGGCGCGGGTCCAGCCTTTGATCCGGCGCTCGCTGGCGATGGCTTCGTAGCGGCTCGAGAAATCTGCACACCAGACCAGTGTCACCGGCAGTCTGGCGGACGTGAACCCCTTGATCGTGCCGGATTGGTGCTGGGCAACCCGCGTTTCGACGTCTTCGGTATGGCCGGTGTAATAGGCGCCGTCTCGGCACTTCAGGATATAGACCCAGAAGCTCATCGTGCGAGACTGCTAGAGGAATGGCGCTTCGACGAGCTCAGCGCGAACGGTTGGGGAATGATCGGGCTGGAGTAAGGTGCCTGCACTTCCTCCGTCCGCCCTGAGCTTGTCGAAGGGCTGCCATCGTCTTGGCGATTGCGCGCGAGCGAGGACAGGCGTTCCAAATCGCCGGCGATCAACGCCTCTTTCTTCACGCGAGTCCAGCCTTTGACCCGGCGCTCGCTGGCGATGGCTTCGTAGCGGCTCGAGAAATCTGCACACCAGACCAGTGTCACCGGCAGTCTGGC
>JASLBO010000113.1 GCA_030146605.1 Sphingomonas sp.
ACCTCCCCCCGGAGAAGGTCAGAACTTGACTTCGGCCGAAACCGTGAAGCTGCGGCCGCGCGGATCGGCGACGCGTGGCTCCCAGGCGCCGCCGGCGCCCGAATTGCCGTCATAAGTGATTGCGAAAGGGGGATCGGTATCGAAGATGTTGCGCATGCCGAGCGTCCATTTGAACCCAGGGATGCCGGTGTAGCTCGCCGACAGATTGTAGATGATATAGTCGTCGACGCGGTCGTTATAGTCGGGCCGGGTGACCGTGCCGTTGGCGATGCCGGGCAAGGCGCCGTTCTCATAGCCGAGGCGGAAGATCTGCGAGAAGGACAGGCTGACACTCTCGTTCGACCAGCCAATAAAGGCATTGTGCTTCCAGCGGATGCCCAGATCGCCCGTGAAACTGAAGATCCCGAGCAGGTCCTGATAGGGCGCCGTCTCGGTCACCTTTTCCTTCTTCTTGAGAAGGTAGGTGCCGTCGATCCCCCCGGTGAAGCGGCCGCCCGCCCCGTCGATCCCGCCGCGCAGGGAAAGCTCGAGTCCCTGGGTGCGCCGCGAGCCCGTATTCTGCCACGCCTGATCGAGGAACACGATCGCGTTGGTGGTCGGGTCGCGGATGATCAGACCGCCCAGGTCAGCCGAATAGCGGATGATCTGCAGCAAGGTGGGCAACTGGATCTGATCGTCGACGCTGATCGTCCACCAATCGAGCGACGCGCTGAAGTTCGGCGACGGCTGGAACACCACGCCCGCGCTCGCTTGCTCTGACGTCTCAGGCCCGATGTCGCGATTGCCGCGCGTGACGATCGTCGGGCGGATACGGAAACAGGGCGATGCCGCCGTCGACGACGGCACCAGGCTCGGGCAACTCACCGGATCGACGAGATCGCTTCCGGAATAGGGTGATTCGGTGGCGCCATTGTAGATCTGGTTGAACGCGGGTGCGCGGAACCCGGTATTGTACGAGCCGCGGAACATCAGCCAGTCGACGGGCCGGAATTTCGCCGATACCTTCGGGTTTACCGTCGTGCCGAAATCCGAATAATCGTCGACACGCGCGGCCCCGGTGATCTCGAAGCCGGGAAAGATCGGCAGCAGGATTTCGGCATAAGCGGCGCGGATCGTCCGGTGCTTCGGGGTCAGCGCGTTGACGTTGTCGAACGCCGCGAGGAAGATCACCGGCTGGTTCGCCGCCGCGGCCGGCGAGCCGTTGAAGCTGTAGGTTTCCTTGCGCACATCGACGCCGAGCGCGGCCTGCACTTCGCCGCCGGGCAAGTGGAACAGCCCCCCCGACACCGAGCCGTCGAACTGCAGCACCTCATATTTGCCGCCATAGAGCGTGACGCCTTCCGCCGAGGCAGCGTCGAGCGCCGCAAGGGCGGCAGGCGTCTGGCTCTCGCCGGGGCGCAGGAACGGGTTGAGCAGGCCAGAGCTGAGGATATCGATCAGCCCAGGCGTCCCGTTCACCGTGTCGCGGTAATAATAGCCCGTTCCGAGCACCGAAGAGGTCTCGCTCCGCGCCCAGGACGCGCCGGCGCGATAGTCCCACCCCTCGAACAGCGGCCCTTCCAGCCCGGCCGAGGCCCGCAGCGTCTTCGAGTTCGTCACATATTCGCGCGTGTTGCACTCGATGCAGCGCCAGCGATAGGCGATCGGCTTGCCATAATTCGCGGCGATCGCGGGAAACTGCGCAAGCAGCGTGCTGTAGACGTAATTGTAGGTGCTCCGCGTCAGATCGTTGAGCGGATAGAGTGCCTGGGTGGTCGAGGTATTGGTGGATATCTGCGGGTTCGAGAAGCGCTTGGCGGACGTGGCGTCCGAGCCGGCGACTTCGACCGAGATCTGGTGGCTGTCTAGCCGCAACGTTCCGCGGCCATAATAGGTCAGCGTCTCGATCGGCTGCTGCAGCATCGCGGCACGGCCGGTGTCCCACGCGCAGGCCCAGCGCGCGCCCTGATTATTCCACAGTGCCTCGTCATAAGGCAGCCCGCCGTCCATCGTGTCGCAGCCTGCCCCGCCGGGCATGTCGAGCAAATTGACGCCGCCGTCGGCCCGGATCGTGGTACCGGGAAAAACCAGGCCCGGCAGATAGGTAGGGCGCGGGGTGGTCGAAGTGGGCGCCGTGGTCCCCCCGAGCAAAGTGCCCGTCGGTGCCCGGCCCGTCGCACTGGTCGGATCGAGCGGGAAGATCGTCGCGAACGGCACGCCGCGGGTATCGATCGAAAGTCCCCGGCTCGGCTGCTCGCCATTGACGAAATCCCGCGCAGCGCCGCGCAGTCCCTCATTCCAGCGATAGGCGACCGCACCCATCACGTTGAAGCCGTCTTCCTTCAGGTCGCCGAAGCCCGCCACGCCGCTCAGCCGATAGATATTGCCGTCGCCCGCGTCGGTGAAATCGGTGAAGCCCTGCAGCCCCAGCCCCTGATAGTCGGTGCGGGTAATGAAGTTGATCACGCCACCGATCGCGTCGGTGCCGTAGATCGCCGAGGCGCCGTCCTTGAGGATCTCGACCCGGTCGATCGCGGCGAACGGTATCTGATTGACGTCCACCGCCGAGCCGCTCAGCCCGTGCGCGGCGACGCGGCGGCCGTTGAGCAGGACCAGCGTCGATCCCGGTCCCTGCCCGCGGAGATTTGCCGCCGACAGGCCGTTGGTGCCACGCTGCGCGCCGGTCACCACGTCCGAGTTCGAAGCGAGATTGTCCGGGCCGCTGCCGTTGGTCGACAGATATTGGATCATCTGCTCGGGGCTCGAAATGCCCTCGCGCGACAATTCCTGATTAGTGATGATCTGGAGCGGCAACGCGCTGTCGTTCGGGTCGCGCCTGATCCGCGAACCGGTCACCAGGATCTCGCCGCTCCGGTCATCCGCTGCCTCGGCGTCCTGCGCCGGCGTCGCCGCGCCGGTAGGTGTCGTGGCCTCCGGTGTCGTCCCTCCGCTTTGAACCTGCGCCAGCGCCGGCGCAGCGCATCCGAGCGCCGCAAAGGCCGTCCCCGAAACAAGAAGAATCCTGAACGCCGCAAGACCAGCCATGTATATGCCCCCATCGTCCCGCGTGCCCACCGCGGAACCCGGATATTAAGTAACAGTAATGTTGCGGCGCGCCATAGTTTCTATTCGCACAGCCATAGCCAGTGGGCATGTTCGTGCGGAGAATGTGTCGTGGTTGCAACGCCTTCGCCATTGACTGGCGTACGCCGCCGGGCGAGCGTGCCGGCGGGCTGTTCGGGGACATGATATGGCGCAACATCGGCTGCACAATCGATCGATCACGCCTTTTGGCTGAGTCGGTCGCAGCCGGCGCGAGCGGCATTCCCCGCGGCTTCCCGCGCATGGCGCTCTACGTGCTGCTCGGCTTTTCGGCCGGGCTGCCATTCTACATGTTTTCCACCGTGCTCAGCGTGCGGCTGGCGGAGCACGGCATCGCGCTCGCGATCATCGGCTTCTTCGCCTGGGTGCAATTGCTCCCCACCTTCAAATTCCTGTGGGCGCCGTTGCTCGACAAATATGACGTGCCCGGCTTCGCGCGCTTCTTCGGCAAGCGCCGCGGCTGGATCATGCTGTCGCAGCTGGGGATCGTCACCTCGATGCTCGCGATGGCGCTGTTCCCGACCGACACGAGCCTGCCGCTGACCGCCTTGTTCGCGGTTTTGCTCGCTTTCTGGACCACCACGCTCGAAGTCGCTGCCGATGCCTGGCGCATCGAGCTCGCCCCGACCCCGGAGGAACAGGGCCCGGTCGCCGCATCCAACCTCTGGGGCTATCGCAGCGCGATGGTCGCGGCCGGCAGTGGCGCGTTGCTCTTCGCCGATGCTGCAGGCAGCCTCGCGCCGATGTTGCGCAGCATCGGCATCGAGCCGAGCTGGCAATCCTCCTATCTGCTCATCGCCGCGGGCGCGTTCGTGCCGCTGCCGATCCTCGCCTTGCTCCCGCGCCAGCCCGGCTGCGGCGGCGGGCGCCTCGCCTCGCTGCTCACCGGGCTGGCCGCGTCGGTCGCCATCCTGCTGCTCCTGGCGGCGGCGACCGCGCTCGTCGGCTGGCTGGTTCTCGGCGCCGCGGCAGGCGCGGGGATCAGCTCGAAGACCAACGTCACCCCCGTCGTGCTCGTCATCTGCATGCTGCCCTTCCTCGTCATGGCCGCGCTGACCCCGCGCATCCGCAAGCTGCGGCCCGAAGCGCCGGCGCGCGCCTCGGCGGCGATCGGCCCCTATGTGGATTTCTTCTGGCGCTACGGCTTTTACGCGATCGTGCTGATGGGGTTCGTCGCAGTGTACCGGATGGGCGACGTGCTCGCGCTCAACCTGTCCAAGCCGATGATCCTCGATCTCGGCTACACCAAGAGCGAGATCGGCCGCGCCGACGGCGTGGTGGCGCTCGCATCGAGCATCCTCGGCGTCGGGCTCGGCGGCTGGATGGTGACGCGCTGGCGTTGGGGGGTGACGCTGACGATCGGCGCTGTCTTCGCCGCGATCGGCAATTTCGGCTTCGTCTGGCTTTCCCACCAGCCGCACGACGAATGGCTGCTCTACGTCGCCACCGCCGCGGACCAGTTCGGCAACGGCATGGCCGGCGCGGTGTTCGTGGTGTATCTGTCGATGCTGGTGAACCCGCGCTTTCCGGGCGCGCAATATGCCTTCCTCTCGGGCTTCGCCTTCCTCCTCCCGCGCCTGTTGTCGGGCACTGCGGGGCAAGTCGTCGAATGGCTCGACGGCGTCGGGCTGAACGGCTTCGACACTTTCTTCCTCGCATCCGGCGCGATCAGCCTCGCCGCCTTGCTGTTCCTCCCGCTGCTTGCCGGAGTGAAGCCGCGCCCCGACGATCGCGAGCCTGACGCAGCATGATCGACACCGCCTTCGCTCCCGCCGCCGCCGCGATCGCCCAGGGCCGCATTCCGGGCGCCACGCTCGGCATCGTCGCCGCGGACGGCCGCCGCTGGACCCGCCACGCCGGCAAGGCCGCGCTCGTCCCCGAGCCAGAGGACCTTACCGGGGAGCATTGGTTCGACCTCGCCTCGGTGTCCAAAGTGATCGCCACCACCACGATGATCCTGCGCCTCGCCGATCAGGGGAAGCTCGAGCTCGACCGCCCGCTCACCGACGCGATTCCCGATTTGCGCCAGTACGACGTCGCCAACGCCGCCGAGCGCAAGCTGACGTTCCGCGACTGCCTGGCCCACCGCAGCTTCCTGCCCGCGGTCGAGCCGATCTACACATACGGCGACGATCCCGCTCGGCTGCGTGCCTTCGTCCTCCAGCGCGAATGGCGCCACGGGCCCCCGGTCTATTCGGACATCAACTTCCTCCTGCTCGGCATCGCGATCGAACGGATCACCGGCCAGCCGCTCGGCGCGTGGGATCTGGGCCACGGCCTAAGCTTCGGCCCGCCGCCCGGCCCCGCAGTCGCCACCGAGCGCTGCAACTGGCGCGGCCGCGTGCTCAAGGGCGAGGTGCATGACGAGAATTGCGCCGCTATGGGCGGGCAGACCGGTCATGCCGGCCTGTTCGGCACCGTCGCCGGCGTGCTCGATTTCGCGCACGGGCTGCTCGACGGCAGCGGCGCCAGCCCCGCGACGCTGGAAGCGATCCGCACTCCGCAATACGAGCACCGCACCTGTGGCTGGGAGCGCAGATTCCCTGGCTGGTCGGGCGGTCAGGCCTGCTCGGACGAGACGATCGGCCATACCGGCTTCACCGGCACCGGGCTGTGGGTCGATTTCGACCGCGGCCTGGCGTGGACGCTGCTCACCAACCGCGTCCACCCGACGCGCCACCGCGACAGCGGCATCTTCGAACTGCGGCCGGAAACCGGCGACGCCGTCATCGCGGCGTGGGATCGGGACGGCGGCTGACGATCCTGGCAGACGGTCCCGATCCTCCCGCCGGGGGGATTCAGGGCGGCCCTCGTGCTACACTCGTTTTCCTTCAATCTGAATCGTGCTCCTGCGAAAGCAGGAGTCCAGAGCCCAGAGCGCAACGCCTGTGATCCTGGGCTCCCGCTTTCGCAGGAGAACAGGTCTCGGCTCAATTTAAACGGAACACAGTCTAATTCGCTTCCGCCACAAGCACCAGGGCCGCATCGAGGAACCGCGTCGCGCTGGCATCGGCGGGAACATCGTTGGCGAAGGTCGAGAAGGTCAGCGTCTTGCCGCTCTTCGCTACGAGATAGCCCGACAGCGCGTTGGTCGCGTTGAGCGTCCCCGTCTTGGCGAAGACCTTGCCCTCCAGCATCGTGCCCCTGAGGCGCCGCGCCAGGGTCCCGTCGACGCCACCGATCGGCAGCGTCGCGCGCCACGCCGCGCCCCAGGGCTGGCCGGCGATCCAGCGAAGCATCTTCACCGTGCCGCGCGGCGCCGCCCGGTTGTAGCTCGACATGCCCGATCCGTCGGACAGGTCCCACGCGGTGCGCGGCACTCCCGCAGCCTCGAGCATCGCGCGTATCTCGTCCACCCCGTCGGCGATCGAGCCGCTGCCCCGGCGCGCGCCCACACGGCGCAGCAACAGCTCGGCATGTAGGTTCTGGCTGACCTTGTTGATCGTCACCACGTCCTCGGCCAGCGGCGGCGGGGTCAGCCGGGCGAGCGCCTGCTGCATCGGCGGCCGCGCTGGGGGCGCGCCTTTGCGTATCTCGGGATCGTCGCCCGGCACCAGGGCACGGTGCCGCGCCGAGACATTGCCCGTCACCTTGACCCCGCGCGC
>JASLBO010000514.1 GCA_030146605.1 Sphingomonas sp.
CGCCTCCGTGCTTCCATATTGTCGAGCGCGGTGCGCTCTTCCTGCCGCCGCTCCCAGCGCCGCACCGCCTGCCCCGCATGCTCGGCCAGCCGATCGTGACGGGCACGGGCGAGGATCATCGCCTTGCGCCGCTCGCCCTCAGCCTCGCCGCACAGCCGCTCGGCCTCGCGGGCGCCGTCGAGTGCGCTGCGCGCCACCGAGCGTCGAAACTGGCTGCGGTCGACCAATGCGAGCAATCGCTCGGCCTCGGGCGGGTCGATCGTCAGATCGGCATGCGCCGCCTTCATCGCCGCATCCGCCGTCTCGGCGGCGGCATCGGCCTCGGCACGCTCGCGTTCGGCGGCGGCGGTGGCGGCGCGCGCCTCGGCGAGCGCCAGGGCGGCGCTCTGCATCCTTACTTCGCGCAGCCGAACCAAATTCTGCGCTTGCCGCCGCTGATCGCTGCCGCGCATCAGCCGGCGACTCCGCGCAGCAGCATGAGCGAGGTCTGATAGTCGGACCGGAGTGCATCCTGCCGCAGCAAGGCGTCGATCTCGGGCTTGGCGGCGATCGCCCGATCGGCGAGCGGATCGGCGCCGGCGCGATATTCGCCGACCTGGACCAGAAACTCGATCTCGGCATGCTTGGCGAGCAGCGCGCGCACCCGCGTCGCCGCGTCGCGATGCGCCGGCTCGGCCAGCCGCGGGAACAGCCGGCTGAGACTCGCGAGCACGTCGATCGCCGGATAATGCCCGGCGGCGCCCAGCTTGCGCGACAGGATGACGTGACCGTCGAGGATCGAGCGCACTTCCTCGCCAATGGGATCGTCGCCCTCCTCGTCCTCGACCAGCACGGTATAGATCGCGGTGATCGATCCGGTCGCATCGTTGCCCGCGCGCTCGAACAGCCGCGGCAGTTCGGCGAAGACCGAGGGCGGAAAGCCGCGGCGCACCGGCGGCTCGCCGGCCGCCAGCCCGATCTCGCGCAGCGCGCGGGCGAAGCGAGTGACCGAATCCATCAGCAGCAGCACGTTGCGCCCTTCGCTGCGGAAGCCTTCGGCAATCGCAGTGGCATGATGCGCCGCGCGCACGCGCTCCATCGCCGCGCGATCGGAAGTCGCACAGACGATCACAGCGCGCGTCAGCCCTGCTTCGCCGAGCGCATCCTCGATGAATTCGCGCACTTCGCGGCCGCGTTCTCCGATCAGCGCGATGACGATGACATCGGCCTGCGCAAAGCGCGCGAGCATGCCGAGCAAGGTCGATTTGCCGCCGCCCGCCGCCGCGAATACGCCCAGGCGCTGACCCTGCCCCAGCGTCAACAACGTATCGATCGCCCGCACCCCGGTGGGCAGCGGTGCATTGATCAGCGCGCGCTCCATCGGCTGCGGCGCGGGTGCATGCAGCGGGCGGCGCCTCAGATCGGCCGGGAGGTCGCCCTTGCCGTCGATCGGGCGCCCGCGTCCGTCGAGTACGCGGCCGAGCAGCCCGTCGCCCCAGGGCACCGATTCCTCGCCGCTGCGCACGATCACCTCGGCATCGACCGAAAGCCCGCGCACATCGGCGAGTGGGGTGAGGATCGTCGCCTGCCCGGCGATCCCGACGACCTCGACCGGCACGACGCGCCCGGTCGAAGGCTCGATCACTTCGCAGGCGTCGCCGATGCGCGGGGCGATCCCGGTCACCTTCAACGTCGTGCCGAGTATTTCGATCAGCCGCCCGCGCCGCTCGACCGTGGGGCTGCGCTGGAGCCCGGCGAGCAACTGGTCGACGGTGCTGGCGGGGCCCTCAGCCATGCAGCGTCTCGCCCCACATCCGGTCGATCTGGGCGAGCTGGGTCTCGAGCCCGGCATGGGTGCGCCCGAGCGCGGTCTCGATCACGCAATCCTGTCCATCCAGCGCGGGGTCCGCCTCGACACTCAGCCAGGTCCGTCCCTCGAGCCGCGCACGCACTGCCTCGGCCGAAGCCGGAGCGACGCGGACCACGGCGACCGCGTCCGGCGCGAGCTGCGCCGCGGCACGTTCGGCCAGTCCGGCCACCATGATGCCGGTGTCGAGTTCGCCGGCGATGCGCCGCACGACCTCCAGCGCCAGCCGGGCAATGTCCTTCTGCCGCTCGCGCTGCAATTCGCCGTCGCGCCGCGCGATGCGAAAGAGTTCGGCCTGCCGCTCGCTTTCGGCGGCGGCCAGTCCCTCTTCGCGTCCGCTGGCATAGCCCTCCGCCCGTGCGACCTCGCGCGCCGCCGCCAGCGCCTCGTCCGCGCCGCGCCGCAAATCTCCGGCTTCGGCGAGCAAAGCGAGCGCGTCCTGCACCCGGCCGACATCGGCGGCGGGCACCAGCGGGTCGTCCGCGAGCGCCGTCGTCAGCCGATCGGCGTGGAGGAGGAGGAAGCTCATATACGTGCCGCCGCGACCGCCGCGGCCACGAAGGCATCCAGCGCTTCGCGCGGGCACGACAGCGCCAGATGGTCCGCACGCCACGGCAGATAGCCGCGCAGCGGCATCGGCAACTGCTCCCGGAGCAGCGAGAAACCGTAAATCTCGAGTTCGGCGGGTTCGAGCTTGCGGGCGGGCGCTGCGGGCATCGCCGGGATGGTCTCGATCGCCCAGTCGAGCAGATCCTCGCCGGCGACTTCGGCGAGCCCGCCGAGCCATGCTCCGTCTATCGATCCCGCCAGCGCATCGCCCATCCACAGCAAGGCGACCCGCAGCGCCAGCTTATGCTGCGCCGCTGCGGGGAGCCGCAGCCAGGCCGGTGCATTGGGCAAATCGGTGAAGCACGCCACCGGATCGTCGCGCCCGTTGAGGTGCTTGAGCAACATCGCCGCCCGCCGGAATCCCGGCCCGCCATCGACCGCGACGAGATCGTTGCCGATCGCGGCGAGCGTCGCGCGCTGCTCGGCGGCCCTCATACGCTCCCCTCCCGCCGCGCCACTGCAGTGCGGCGTTGCTGCCAGCGCCGCAGAGCCGGATAGCCCAGCGCCACGAGCAGCAACAGCAATCCGGCTATCGCGATCCCGACAAGATTGCCGTTGAGCCCGTTGTCGCCGCTCTTGGCTGCGACGGTCGGCAGCGGCTGAGCCGGGAAGGTCTCCACCGAGACATTCTCATATTTTAGCCCCTGCACAGAATTGACGATCAGCGCTTTCACCTTGCCGATCTGCGTCTCGATATTGGCGCCGGCACGATATTTGATGAACACCGATGCCGATGCCGGCTGGCCGGTTTCGGCGAGCGGCTGGTTGTCGGGCAACACCAGATGGACTCGCGCCTGGACGACGCCGTCGATCTCCGAGATGGTGTGCGACAGTTCCTGGCTCATGCCATA
>JASLBO010000577.1 GCA_030146605.1 Sphingomonas sp.
CGCAATTGAGCCGGCAAGGAGCTGATCTTCCTGCGAGATGTAGCTAATCTGGCTCCGCAGAGATTGGAGGCTCCAGTTCCGAAGGGGCCTTCCGTCGATCAGAACCTCTCCGAAGCTTGGTTCGTAGAGGCCGACAAGCAGCTTGGCTAAGGTGGACTTCCCGCAACCGGATGCGCCGACGATTGCTACGCACTGGCCCGGGTTAATGGCCAGACTGACTCCGCTCAGCACGAGTTCCTCGCCGAACGCGTATCGAAAGGTGAGTCGCTTGCACTCAATGCTGCCGCGGATCTCGCCGTCCACTCCGCCGCCATCGCTGCCAGGCTCTTTTCTAGTAAGGACAATGTCCGCCAGTCGCTCGAGCTGAAGGTCCAGCAGCCGCCACGCGAAGATCTGCTCCACCAGGTTGGTGAAGCGCATCACGAACTGCCCCTTGTAAGCCATGAACGCCATCAACATCCCCACGGTCATGTCCGCCGAGATGATCGCGCGCGCCCCGAGGTAGATAATGAGAATGTCGGTAAGGCCGTTGATTGCCTGCTCGGTCCCGAGATGGCCGATGCTGATATTGCCGGCTCTGATCTGCGAATTGACTGACGCCGCAACCGTATTGCGGTAGCGGATTTCGCGAGCGGATTCTCCGCCGGCGGACTTGATCGTCTGCGCGGCACGCAGGGTTTCCAGGAAGCAGGTCTGCTCGCGCGCATCGGTGACGATCGCGTCTGCTGCGAATCGGCGCGACAGCTGGAACGTACAGAAGCGAAGCAATGCATAAGCGCCGATCGAGCAGAGCACGATCGTGGCGAGCACCGGAGAATAGAGATAGAGAAACGCAAGGACGATCGCCCCGAGCGCTCCGTCGAGTATCCCGGTAATTGCGCCTTGCGAGACAAAGCTCTGGATTCCCCGAAGCGCCCAGAACCTGCTTTGGACGTCGCCCACCTGGCGCTTCTGGAACCAATCCAGCGGAAGACGCACCAGATGCTGGAACACGTTGCCCTTCATGTCGAAGGCAAGCGCGCTGGAGATGAATTGCGTGGTCAACGCGCGCATCGTGAGCGCCATCACCCGGAACAGAACCAGCGCTGCAAAAGAGAGCGCGAGCGTCGTTATGAGCGTGGTGTCGCCCTTCAGTACCCCGTCGTCGATGACCAGCTGTAGATAGAAGGGAGATGCCAGCACGAGGGCTTCGAGCAGAAGGGACAGCAGCACAGTCTGGACGAGCGCCCGTGACGCGTCGCCGCGAAACGACAGCAGCGCGCCGAGCCGCAGCGGCACCCGTTCCTTGGTCACATGGAAGGCACGCGTAGGCGTAAGCTCCAGCGCGACCCCCGTGAACTTGGCCGAAACTTCCGCCATCGTCAGGCGCAGAACGCCATGCGCCGGATCATGCACAGTCACGTTCCGGCCAGATGCGCGCTTGAGGACAACGAAGTGGTTGAGCCCCCAGTGCAACACCGCGGGCGCACGCAGATTCTTAAGGTCCTCGGGCTCGCATCGCACCGGGCGCGACCCCAGGCCGATCGCCGTCGCAACGTCGATCATCGTCTTCAAGGTCATCCCCTTCAGGGACAAGCCGAAGCGGCGCCGCATCGTGGCCAAGTCCACGTCGTGCCCATGGAAAGACGCTATCATCCCGATGCTGGCCAGCCCGCATTCCGCCGCTTCCGCCTGGCGAAACAGCGGGAGTGATCGCCGTCCCGAGAGACTGAGCAAGGTCATTGGCCGCCCCCCTTGCCAAGCGCCCTGATCGGATCGAGCAGCCACGCCGCAAGGCTGCGCCGCTCGAGCACGAGGTCAGCGGTAAGCGCCATCCCCGATTGCACGCGATGGGTTTTTCCATAGGCGGCGACGACAGGCTGCTCGAGCTTCACGAGCACGCGATAGACCGGCTCCTCCAGCCTGATGGGCGTTTGGACCTGGTCGGGCCTGAGCACTGAGGCCGATACCGCCTGGACAGTTCCCCTCGCAGCGCCAAAGCGCTGATAAGGAAAGGCGTCGTAACGAATGCGGACGCGCTGCCCCGCTTCCAGAAAACCCACCGCACGCGAAGGCACGTATAACTCCGCCGCGACGCCCGCTTCAGGCGCGGAAATCGACATGAGGAGCTGCTGGGGGTCCACGGCCTGCCCAGCACTTGCCTGCAGGGTCGTGACGACGCCCTCCATGGGCGCCTTGATCGCAAAGCCCTGTTGCGCCCTGTACCCCTCTAATTCCCTTTCGGCACGCGCAATCTGATCCAGCAGCTGACCGCGCTGCTGTTGGAGCTGGAACGGCCGTGCAGCCTGACCGGCCCGCACCTCGGCGGTCTGCCCGTCGAGGCTTCCCAATCGCCCGCGGGCCTCGGCTATCGCCTGCCGCGTGGCGATAATCTCTTCCTGACGGCGGCGGATGCTCTCCGCGGATATGAAGCCCTTGGCCGCGACAGGCTCTGCTCTCTGCATCGCAATCTCAGCCAACCGAAGCCGCTGCAGGCCGGCTGACTCGGTGGCCATTGCTGCGGCGCGCTCGCCTTCCAGCGCAACGAGTCGTGCTCGGCCGCCATCGGCATCGTACGCAGCAGCCGCATCAAGGCCTTGCAGGCGACCACGAAGATCGGCGATTTCGCGTTCCAGACTTCGCGAGGCGGCGATCTCGCTTGAATCGCCATCGGCCTGTGGTCGAATCGTGGCGATCGTGAGCAGTACTTCTCCCGCGCGAACACGCTGCCCTTCCCGGACGCGGACAGAAGAGATCACACCCGGCGTCGGGGAATGAACACGGATGTCGCCGCCGACGCTTCGGACCATTCCGGTAACAGCTTCCTTTCGGTCGTAGTTGCTCATCACCAGAAAGCCGGCAATGGAAAGCACAAGGGCGAGCAAGAAGCCGGTCAACAGCTGCCACGACACTGGAAGCCGCGCTACAGGGCTGCCGAACGCCTTCATCTTGAGCGCCTCGACGGCCTCGGGGCGAAGAAGGGGCTGGCCTGAATGCTCGCCGGCACTCGAGTCCAATCCTCCGGCTACTCTTTCCAGCAGCTTATCGTCCATTTCGATCGCCCTTCTCGACTGGCCCTTCCGCGTCGATCGGCGCGTCGATCCATACGCCCAACTGATCCCACAAAGTCGCCACGAACGGCAGGAACGCGTGGTTCGCCGGCAGTTCGACGATATGATCCGCAGCGCGCGGGTACGACCAGTCGCCCGGGCGAGACACCCGGTCCTGTGTTCCAAAGGCCAGGAAGGTCGCCACCGGCCCCCTGCTCCTTTGATGGCGAAGTGCGAAATCGCTCAGTGCCCGCGCCTCGGCATCGCCAGCGAGTCCGAGCAGCCGGCGCTCGAAGCCCATCTGGTATTCAGCGGTGGCCGACCATTCGCGCGGAGGACGATGCATGAGGAA
>JASLBO010000108.1 GCA_030146605.1 Sphingomonas sp.
GGTGCTGCCGCTGAAATCGACTGCGCCGCCGTGCATCCAGTAATCCCGCCAATGCCGGGCGACGGCTGCGGCATCGAGCGCGCCGGGCTGCTGGCGGCTTCGATCGAAGCTCACCGTCACGTCGAGCCGGTCACCGCCCCGGCGAAGCACGCGAAAGCGGTGCGGGCCGACTCGGGTGATCGCGCCGCCGGTTGCCGCGATTGCCGAGAAATAGCGCGTGTCGTCGAGCCTTCGCTCCGCCACCAGCCGCCCGGGGCCCTGTTCGAGAATATGCGTGCTGTGCGCCTCGTCCCGCGTCCAGTCGGACGGGTCGGGATTGAGCTTCGCCGAAACGCCCGGATAGCGCAGGTCGACGCCGATCCGGCCCTCAGCGACCAGCGGCGAGCGGACCGACACCATCACCATGTCGCGCGCCGGATGGACCCGCGTCTCGACCGTGACGGGCTGGCCATCGAACACGAAGCTGCTGGTCAGCGATCCCGACCACAAATCGAGCCGCTGACGAGTGTTCGACAAGTCGCTGAACTGCGCCTGCGTCCCGTCACGCCGCAGCAGCGCCAGCCCGACGCGGCCGAGCGAGAAGCGGTGCGGATTTTCGCGCAGCCATTGCAGCGCCGGCCTTTTCTCGATCTCGGCCCAGTCGCGGATCCACGGATAAGGCTGCTCGCCGCGGCCGGGCACCGGCACCATCACCAGCCCGTCGCGTTCGCTATACCCCCTCGGATTGGGAAAGCTGTGCCACGCCCATTGCGCCATGGTCAGCAGCGGCGCGATCGGCGAATATTGCTCGGGAAAGGTCTGCAGGCCGGTGATGTCGGCGGTGAAGCCGAGATTGCCGTTGCCGAGCATCAGCGGTGCGTGGCGATCGACGCGGGTCAGCGTGACGTTGTGCCGGGTGACCAGCGCCTGCCGGTCGATCGGCTGGGCGACGGCAGGGAAGGCGAGGGCCGCCGCCGCGAGACCGAACAGCGGCCATCGCTTGCCACATTGCGCGAGTCGCATCTTCATTACCCGTCACCCCGGCGAAGGCCGGGGCCGGGAGCCACGGGCGGCGCCCTTGGTGGCTCTGGATCCCGGCCTTGGCCGGGATGACGGCCAGAACAATGTTTCGGTCGAGCGCGCAACCTACGCCTTCTGCATCGTGGGCGGCTGCGTTACCCGATCCTTGTGGCTGGGCATCTTCGGATAATCGGGCCAGTCGAGCCCGGTCACCATATCGGCGATCTTCACCGGCTGCCCCGTCTCGAAGCATTTGTTCGCCGCCACGCCGATCAGGATCGATGCCGCGCCGCTGCGTTCGTCCGCCGCACGCAGCATCGGATCCCTGGGCGCATCGGGATCGAAGATGTCGGCGAGCATCACTGCGTCGCCGCCGCCATGCCCGCCCGATCCGGTCCACGGCTCGAGATCGCGCGGATTGCCGCGCATCGGGATGATGCGCGTCTTGATCCGGTCGCCGTCGCTATGGCCGCTCGCGCCGGCGACGCCCGCCTGCTCGATCACGCTGTGTTCCAGCCGCCCCTTGGTGCCGTTGAAGGCGATATTATAGCCTTCCCACGCATTGAAGGCGTTGAGGCTGTAGCTGAGCGTCGTCCCGCCGGCATAGCCCACCACCACGTTCATCGTGTCTTCGATGTCGATCTCGGGCCGCCAGACGCACTGGTCGCGGAAATAGCCGTCATATTTCTCGTTATCGAGATACAGCGCCTTGAGCGCCGGATCGGCGCCGAGGTCGAAATAGAAGCTGCACTCGGCCTTTTCGGGGCAGGTGCGGCAGCGCTGGTGCGGACCGTCGAGCCCAAAGCGCCGCGCCATCGCCGGCGTGTAGAATTCGCGCTTGCCCACCGCGCTGACGCTCACCGGCAGGTCGGAAAGCCACCAATTGACCAGGTCGAAATGGTGCGTCGCCTTGTGCACCATCAGCCCGCCCGAGATCGCCTTGTTCGAGTGCCAGCGGCGGAAATAATCGGCGCCGTGGACGGTGTTGAGCAGCCACTGGAAATCGACCGACAGCACGTCGCCGATCTCGCCCTTCATCAGCAGGTCCTTCACCTGGCTGCGATAGGGCGAATAGCGATAGTTGAAGGTCACCCGGATGTGCTTGCCGCTGCGCTTGACCGCGTCGAGGATCCGCTGCGCCTTCGCCGCGGTGGTGGTCATCGGCTTTTCGGTGATGACGTCGCAGCCCGCGTCGAGCGCGCGCACGACATAATCGTCGTGGAACGCGTCCGGCGTGGTGACGATCACCGCGTCGGGCTTGAGCTCGCGCAGCATCTTGTCGAAATCGGCGGCGAGATAGGGCTTGGGCGGCGACGCCCCTGCCAGACTGGCCTGCTTCGCCAGATAGTCGAGCCGGCCGGGATTGGTGTCGCACGCCGCGATCAGCTCGCCATGCGCCTTGTGCGGACCCCAGAGCGCCTGCTGGAACATGCGATTGCGGCTGCCGACGCCGACTGCGACATAGCGCTTGCGCTTGCGCTTGCCCGCCGCGGCCAGGGCCGGGCCCGCGTCCAGCGCCGCCGCCAATGCGGTGCCCGCCGCCAGTCCGCCGATCACGTCGCGCCGCCCAAGGGCGGGTCCTTCGGGTCGATTCATCCTCTATCCCCTAAGTGCCGGACTTTGTGTCCGTTCTTTCGAAATCTGGTTCAACGGTAACCGGTTTCCACCAGCGCGTCTCGGGTAATTTTATCGATGCTGGTGCAGCCGGTCAGCGCCATTGCGACGCGCATCTCGGCCTCGACCAGCGCGAGCATGTGGCTGACCCCGGCTTCGCCGCGCGCGGCGAGCGCATAGGCCCACGCGCGGCCGAGCAGCACCCCCTTGGCGCCCAATGCGAGCATCCGCACCACGTCGAGCCCCGAGCGCACCCCCCCATCGGCCAGCACGGTCAGCCGGTCGCCGACTGCATCGGCGATCGGTGGCAGCGCGCGCGCCGTCGAGGGCACGCCGTCGAGCTGGCGTCCGCCGTGATTCGATACGACGATGCCGTCGGCGCCGATCTCGGCGGCCGCGCGCGCGTCTTCGGAATCGAGGATGCCCTTGATGATCAGCGGCCCGTTCCAGCGCTCGCGGATGAAGTCGAGGTCGCGCCAGCTCACCGTCGGGTCGAAATTGCCCCGCATCCATGCGAAGAAATCCTCGAGCCCGCTATTCTTGCCGAGCACCGGCGCGACATTGCCGAGCTGGTGCGGGCGCCCGTGCAGCCCGACGTCCCATGCCCATGCGGGCCGCTTCACTGCCTGCCACATCCGGCGCAGCCCGCCGGACATGCCGCTCGCCCCGGCCAATCCCGAGCGATAGTCGCGATAGCGCGATCCGGGGACGGGCATGTCGACGGTGAACACCAGGGCGTTGCACCCCGCGCCGACCGCCTGGTCGAGCAGTTCGCGCATGAAGCCGCGGTCGCGGATCATGTAGAGCTGGAACCAGAACGGCGCGGTCGTGCCGCGCGCGACTTCGCTCAGCGGGCAGGCGGAGACCGTCGACAGGCAGAAGGGAATGCCCGCTTTCTCCGCCGCGCGCGCCGCCTGAACCTCACCACGCCGCGCGTTCATCCCCGCCAGCCCGATCGGCGCCAGCGCGACCGGCATCTTCAGATCCTGTCCGAACAATGTGGTCGAAAGATCCAGCGAAGAAACGTCGCGCAGGATACGCTGGCGCAGCGCGATTGCGGCGAGATCGTCGACGTTCCGCTTCAGCGTCACTTCGGCATAGGAGCCGCCGTCGATATATTCGAACAGGAAATGCGGCAGTCGCCGGCGAGCGAGCTCGCGATAATCAAGGGAGGAAGCTGCTCGTCTCATCGAATGATATGTCATGCCATAAAATGGAACTTGTAGTCGAGCAACTTTCCGCTGCAAGCTTGGCTGCGGCGCGCGCGAAATGATAGCGCCCAAGGGCCCGGCAGCGATGGGCAGGGGAGAGTCTCGAATGTGGAAGTTGGCGGCAATCGGTCTCGCTCTGGCCACCCCGGCAGCGGCGCAGCGCCAGCCGGACTACACCAATCCGATCCTCTATGCCGATTATTCCGATCCCGACGTGATTCGCGTCGGGCAGGATTATTACCTCGTCGCCTCCAGCTTCCATTTCTCGCCCGGCATCCCGGTGCTCAAGTCGCGCGATCTCGTCCATTGGCGGATCATCGGCCATGTCCTGCCGCGGCTGCCCTTCGGCCCGCTCTACGACATGCCCGGCCCGCACACGCTGACCGACAGGATCTCCAAGCCGATCGGCGGCACCAAATATGCCAGCGGCGTCTGGGCGCCGAGCATCCGCCACCATTCCGGCAAATTCTGGGTCTATTGGGCCACCCCCGACGAAGGCGTGTTCATGTCGACCGCCACCAACCCGGCCGGTCCGTGGACCGCGCCCGTCGCGGTCATCGCAAAGCCCGGCCTCGAAGACCCGTGCCCCTTCTGGGATGAGGACGGCAGCGCCTGGCTGGTCCATGGCAAGGTCGGCGCTGGCCCGCTGATCCTCCACCGCATGCGCCCCGACGGTACCGGTGTGCTCGACGAAGGCAAGGTGATCGCCGAGGACAAGGAGAAGCTGCCCGTCCTCGAAGGCCCCAAGCTCTACAAGCGGAACGGCTATTATTACATCTGGGCGCCGATCGGCGGGGTCGGCACCGGCCCGCAGGCAGTCGGCCGCGCGCGCGACATCCGCGGCCCCTATGAATGGCGCGTCGTGCTCGAACCCGGCACCACTCCGATCCAGGGCCCGCACCAGGGCGGCTATGTCGAGACGCCCTCGGGCCAGGGCTGGTTCGCGCATTTCAATTCGACCGGCGCGTTCGGCCGCATCGTCCATCTCCAGCCGGTGCGCTGGGCCGACGATTGGCCGCTGGTCGGCCAGCCGATCCCCGACAGGCAATCGGGCCAGCCCGTGCTGAGCTGGCCGATGCCGGATACCGGCAATCCCGCAACCGCCGACCGGCTCCAGGATTCGGACGAGTTCGCCGATCGCGCGCTCGGCCTGCAATGGTCGTGGAACCACAATCCGGCAGACGGCGCGTGGAGCCTCGCGCAGCGCCCCGGCTGGCTGCGGCTCACCGCGCTTCCCGCCGCGCATCTCGTCAATGCGCGCAATACGCTCACCCAGATCCTCCAGGGCCCGCGCACGCGGATAACTACACGCCTCGACGTCAGCCGCATGGCCGAAGGCCAGCGCGCCGGCCTGACTCTGTTCGGCGTGCGCCCGAGCTGGATCGGCGTGGCGCGCAGCGGCGGCGTCAACAGCATCGTCGTAGCGGCGGAAGGCGAGGAGACGACGGGCCGGCGGCTCGCCGGCACCACGATCCTCCTTGCCGCCGATGTGAGCGAAGGGCAGGCGGTGCGCTATTCGTACAGCCTCGACGGCGGCCGCAGCTTCACGGCGTTCGGCCCGCCGCTCTGGCTGGCGCGCTTCTCGTGGTGGAAGGGATCGCGTCCCGGCCTGTTCACCTTCACTCGCGGCGCTGCGGCGCAAGGGTCGATCGACGTCGACTGGTTCCGGGTAGCACGCGAGGCTCGCTGACACCGGCCGATTGAGCCCGACCCTGCTTTGCGCCAATGGTGCGGTTCCGGGCGGCGGCGCGAGCGAAGTCCTCGCCGACGCCCGCCGCCCCGCCTGGGCCTGAGTCTATTCCGCCGGCTGCGCCTCGTTGCCGCCGTCGTCGCGCGAGACCCGCGCGGTCATCCCCGTCGCGTCGGCATCGTCCTGCGTCTGCTCGTCGGCGTCGAGCGCCGGAGCGGCGGGGGCGGGCTCGCTTTCGGTCGAGGCATTGTCGATCCGCGGCGCCGCCGGGGCTTCGGTCGGCACCATGGCGGCGGCGTCGTTCTCGACGTCGATCGGCGTCATGCTGCCGGCATTGGCGGTCGGCGCCTCCGCCTCGTCCCGGCCGCCACAGCCGCCGAGTGCCAGAGCGGCGCCCGCGGCGGCGAGCAATGCGATATGCTTGAGCTTCATTGGAATCTCCCTCTTCAACGTGCGGCGACGGCGGTGATCGCCGAGCGCCTCTCGATCTTCGCCGCCAGCGTCTTGTCCCAGCCATAGGGATCGCCGCGGAAGTTCATCGCGCCGTTCGCGCTGGCGAACGCGGTCCAGTAGAGCAGATAGACCTGCACCTGGTCCTGCGGCTGGAGCTGGACGCGCAGCGTCTTGCCCTTGCCCAGCGCCTCGTCGATCTGCTCGGGCTGCCACGCCGGATCGTTGCGCAGCAGCAATTGCGCGAGCGGGCCGGGCTTTTCGAGCCGCACGCAGCCATGGCTGTCGAGCCGGCTGAAGCACGCAAAGCCCGCCTGTGCCGGGGTGTCGTGGAGATACACCGCATAGGGATTGTCGAAATCGAACTTGTACAGCCCGAGCGCGCTCTTCGGCCCCGGCTGCTGCTGGATGCGGCGGCCGGCGCCGGTGCCGATGATCTTGTAGTTGTTGCGCGCCAGATAGGCCGCGCCCTTGGGGAACAGCTCCTTGGTGGCGATGCTCGTCGGCACGTTCCAGGGCGGATTGAGCACGATCGAGTGGATCCGCGACTGGAGCATCGGGGTCTCGTTGCCCGGCCGCCCGGTGACTGCCTTCATCGAGGCGATCGGGGCATCGCCCTCGAACACGGTCAGCACCGCCGCGGCGATATTGACCTGGATCCGCTTGGCGGGGAGCTCCTGCGGCAGCCAGCGCCAGCGCTCCATGTTCGCCATGATCTGGCGCACGCGGTCCGCCGCGGGGACGTTGAGCGCGCCGAGCGTCCCCGTCGAGACCACGCCCGTCGGATTGAGCCCGTAGCGCCGCTGCGCGCGGACCACGGCGTCCTTCAGTTCCTGGTCGAACTTGGTCCCCGTCGCGACGACGTCGCTGTCCTCGACTGCGAGCCGCTTGCGCAGCGCCGCGACGCGGGGGCCGCTCGCGCCGACGGTCATGTCCGGCCCGGCGGCGAGCGTCGCCCAGCCGCCATTGGCCTCGATCTTGCGATAATTGACCAGGCCCTTTTGCAGCCCGTCATAGCCGGCATAAGGCGGCGGCAGCGCGCGGAACCACGCCGCGATGCGATCGCGCTTCACTGCGTCGGCAAAAGCGGGGACGGGGTCGTAGGCGGCCGGGCGCAGCCCCCAATCCTGCTGGAAGTCGCTGGTGTCGAGCCGCCCCGAATGGACCGCGCGGGCATAATCGAGCGCGGCGCGCACGAGCGCCTCGTTGCTCTCCTGCCGCGGCGTCGGCGTGCCGTCATGGCGCAGCCCGTGCGCGAAGCCCGCATCGCCGAGCATCTGGCTCAGCTGGGTGGCCTGGCTCGCGCTGAGCGCCGGCAGCGGCACCGCGGGCACCGGCACCACGGGCGGCACGGCTTGGATCGCAGGCGCGGCAGGCGGCGTCTGCTGCGCGAAGCCGGGCGCGCTCACCAGCCCCACGGTCGCCGCGATTGCGGTCCCCAGCTGCAAGGATCGGCCCAAAGTCGCTCGCAATGTCACACGCTTCACTCCTGCCCGACTGTTCGCCCCATCGGCAAAACAGTTGAATCGCCGTGCTAATAAGCCAAGATCGGGTGCAAGTGCGAGCAACTATTGGCCCGCGGCCGAGATATCCCGGCCGCGGGCCAAAACAGGGGCGCGGATCGCTGTCCGAACCCGGGCCCGGAACCGCGCCCGTTCCGGGCTCGCTTATAAGAACGGCAGGCATTGCGCGCGCTTGCCTCCTTTCTTGCCGCCGCTAAGCTGGCGCGAAATGCGGGGGTGCCCCCTCGCGGAGACAGGAGAGCGCATGCCACCCATCGTCCGTCGCGGCTTTCTCGCCGGCGCGCTCGCTCTGCCCTTCGCCGCCGGCGCCCGCGCGCAGGAGAGCGGGGAGGACAAGCGCCAGCGCCAGCTGCGCGAGGACTGGCCGTGGCTCGGCCGCTATGCCGAGGAAAATCGCGCGCTGCTCGCCTCGGGCCGAAGGACCAACATCGTCTTCATGGGCGATTCGATCACCGAGGGCTGGCGCCGCCAGCGCCCGGGCTTCTTCAGGCCGGGCCGGGTAGGGCGGGGCATCGGCGGCCAGACCACGCCGCAGATGGTGCTGCGGATGATGGCCGACGTCGTCGCATTGAAACCGCGCTATCTCCACATCATGGCCGCGACCAACGACGTCGCCGGCAATACCGGCCCGATGACGCTCGCCCGGACTTTCGACAATTTCCGGATGATGACCGCGATCGCCCAGGCCAATCGCATTCAGGTCCTGATCGCCTCGGTCCCGCCCGCCGACGGTTTTCCGTGGCGCCCGGGGCTCGAGACGGTGAAGCCGATCCGCGCGATCAACGCCTGGCTCAAGAGCTATGCGAAGACCGCCGGCGCCACATGGATCGATTATTGGCCGGTACTCGCCGACGCGAAGGGCGCGATGAAGCCCGGCCTCGCCACCGACGGCGTCCACCCGACCGACCAGGGCTATGACATGATGGCCACCGTGATCGAACCGTTCCTGCGCGCGCGGAGGATATGAGCCGCATCTTGCTCCCCTCCCTGAACGGGTGGGGCTGGGGGTGGGTGCGCGGCGTCAGCCGCGCTCCTCACGGGCGATAGCGGCGGTCGGC
>JASLBO010000589.1 GCA_030146605.1 Sphingomonas sp.
TGGCCATCGAATCAATCGCCAAGACGCTGGGAACCGGATCCGGCGTCGACGTCACGGCGCTGGTGACGGGGCTGGTCGAGGCCACCTTCGCCAGCAAGAATGCCGCGCTCACCGCAAAGAGCGAGGCGCTCACCGCGCGGATCTCCAAGGTCAGCGAACTGAAGAGCACGATCAGCGATTTCGCCTCGGCGCTCGCCGCGCTCACCAGCGGCGGCACGCTCGCCACCCAGCCGATCAGCGCGCGCAGTGACGTGCTCACCGTCACCCGGCTCGCCGACGCCGATCTCACCGGCCTCAACGCTTCGGTGGAGGTTCGCCAACTCGCGCAGGGTCAGGTCGCGAGCACCAACGCCTTCACCGGGGGCAAGGACAGCGTGATCGGCACCGGCACGCTGACCCTGACCTTCGGCAGCGCGACCGTCGCGGGCAATGCGATGACCGATTTCACCGCCGGGCCGGCCGCGCCGATCGCGATCGCGATTGATGCCGCACACAACACGCTCGATGGCGTGGCCAAGGCGATCAACGCCGCCAATGCCGGCGTCACCGCTTCGATCATGACCGACGCCAGCGGCGCGCGGCTGGTGGTCAAGGGGGCGAGCGGCGCGTCACAGGCCTTCGAACTCACCGGCACCGGCGATCTCGCCCAGCTCGACATCGGCCGCACCGCCACCGCTTCGCAGGTCAACAGCGTTGCGCAGGACGCGCTTCTCGCGCTCGACGGAGTCGAGACGCGTTATGCGACAAACAGCGTCTATGGGTTGATCGAAGGGGTTCGCATCGATCTGGTCTCGGCCGCAGTGGGGACCAGCGTCGCGATCGGCGCCAAGCCGCCGACCGCCGAAATCAACCAGACGATCACCAATTTCGTCGAGACCTATAATGCGGTCTACAAGCTGGTGAAGGCGGCGACCAATGCGGTCGACGGTCCGCTGCGCGGCGATCCCGCCGCCAAGGACCTGCTCCGCCAGCTCAAGGGGATGACGCTCGCGACGCTGCTGCCCGACGCTGCCGCCGATACGCCGAAGGCGCTCGCCGATATCGGCATCGCCACCCAGCGTGACGGCACGCTCAGCGTCGACACGGCGCGGCTGGCGAAGGTCGTCACGTCCTTTCCCAGGAATGTCGAAGCGATCTTCGCGCAAAGGGCGGGGCTCACCAAGGCGCTCTCCGAGATCGCGAGCAAGGCGACGAACAAGGACACCGGCCTCGGCGTCAGCCAGGCCAATTACGAAAAGGCGCAGACCAGGGTCGCCGACGAGAAGGAAGATGTGCTCGCCGCGACCGAGAAATTGCGCAGTCGCATGACCCAGCAATTCGCCGCGATGGATGCCAAGGTTGCCGCATACAAGTCGACGCAAAGCTTCCTCGAGCAGCAGATCAAGGCGTGGAACGGCGGCGATTGACGTCATGACGCGCTATGCCACCCAATTCGCCAATCCGGCCGCCACTTACCGCCAGGTCGATCTCGCCGGACGCACCACCGGCGCCGATTCGCACCGGCTCGTCGGTCTGCTCTACGAAGAAGGCGTCGCGGCATTGCGCGCCGCCGCCTGCGCCGCCGAGACCCGCCAGTTCGCGATCAAGAGCGAGCGCGTCGCGCGTGCCACCGCGATCCTGTTCGCGCTCGAGGCGGGGCTCGATTTCGAGCAGGGCGGCGAGGTCTCGCGGACGCTTGCGAGCTTCTATCACGGCCTGCGCCAGCAAGTGCTCCACGCCAGCCTCGGCACCGATCCCGCTCCGTTCCGCGAAGCCGCAGCGAGCCTCGAGGATATCGGCGGGGCGTGGGCGAGCGTGAAGGCTCTCTAAAGCGCCGAGATGCAGGGGCTGGCTTTGGCCCGTTACCGGACAACCGCTTTTCCGTCCTGAGACCCCAAGGTCGTCGGCCGATTCTGCGACCGCCCACGTCGCGCGCCGCACGCTGGCGAACCGCGCCACGGCAAAGCTTCGCTGATAGGCAAATCCTAGCCATAGCTGTCCACGATCCAGCCGACGCCGCAGGCAAACTTCCTGCCGATATTGCCTTTACGGAAGCGCCGTTTGCCCTGCGCTTCCTTCCGGCGCCGGAGCGAAAGGACCGTGTCTTCGTGGTCGTCCGCAGATTGACCGCACAATTTTCCTACTGCACATTAGCAAGAGTATGTTCGGAGATCAATTGTGCGCTTTCTGCCGCTCGCAGCATGTGTCTTCCTAGCAAGCTGCGATGGGGGCGGTCAGTCTTCCCCGCCCACACAGCCTGCTCCCGCCCCGCCGGTGTTCACTTCTTCCGGCGCCGCTTCGATGGTGGAAAACACTATCGCCGCATATCAAGCGGTCGCAACTGATGCGAACGGCGATCCAATCACATTTTCTGTTACCGGCGGCGCGGACGCGGCTGCTTTTGTGATCACGCCTGCAGGCGCGCTCAACTTCGCCACAGCCCCGAACCACGATCTGCCGGGCGATGCGAACGCCGATAATATCTATTCGCTGCAAATAGGAGCGAGCGACGGCACGCACCGTAGCACACTCGATCTAACCGTAACCGTCACGAACAGCCGCGAGGGTATTCGCGTTCGGCGCGTCGCGGCCGGCCTCGATCAACCCGTCTACGTCACGCCATACCCGCACACTTTCACCGAAGCCGCCCTCAGCACGG
>JASLBO010000133.1 GCA_030146605.1 Sphingomonas sp.
GTGTGCTCGATCGCATCGACCGCGAGTTCGCGCAGCGTCGGACCGTTGCCGGTCGACATCGGAATGCCGAGCCCGAACGGCGCGGGCACGTCGACCACCGCTTCGCCCGCGGGCTTGTCCATCGGGATGAACCACTGGGGCGTCGCGCGGAAGATGATCTTGGCCTTCGACCGCCAGCTGTGCGGATAGCTGTGCGCGAAATCGTCCGAGGCCGCTAGCAATGCGCCGGCTTCGCGCAGATCGCTGCAGATCGGGCCGTCCGATGCGACGAACTTCTTGTTGATCACCGAACCCTGGCCGCCGAGCCACAGCCAGTCGGCGCGATACATTCCCGCGCCATCGACTGCGAACACCGGGTCGATGCCGTGCGCCTTGCAGAGCAGGAAGTCGTCCTCGCCATGATCGGGCGCCATATGGACGAGCCCGGTGCCGGCGTCGGTGGTGACGAAGTCGCCGGGCAGGAACGGGCGCGGCCTGGCGAAGAAGCCGCCGAGATGGTGCATCGGGTGGCGGGCGACTGCGCCGGCGAGGTCGGAGCCTTTAAAGTAAACCTTTTGACGGAAAGTGCCGTTACCGGGGTCGGCCGAAGGATCGAGCGAAACAACGAGCGTTGCACCTGCCTCGGTAGCGTTGAGCATCTTCGTCAGTCGCTGCTCGATCGACGGAATTAGCGCCTCGGCGATCAAGAATTCGTGCTTGATCCACGGAAATTGCTCGCCGACGCGATCAGCCGCTTCGGTCACCTTTTTGAGGTCGGCATCAGCCTTGTCGCGCAGCCCAACCGCGACCAGAATATAGTCAACTTCCGGCCCATAGGCGAGCGCCTGATTCACCGGGATCGTCCACGGCGTGGTCGTCCAGATCACCGCATGCGCGCCGACCAGCTCGGGCGCGTTCGGCGCCTCAGTGATCTCGAACGCCACGTCGATCTGGGTCGACACGACGTCCTCATATTCGACCTCGGCCTCGGCCAGCGCGGTCTTTTCGACCGGGGACCACATCACCGGCTTGGCGCCGCGATAGACCTGGCCGCTCTCGGCGAACTTGAGCAGTTCGCCGACGATGATCGCCTCGCTCTGATAGTTCATCGTGAGGTAGGGCGTGTCCCAGTCGCCCATGATGCCGAGCCGCTCGAACTGGCCGCGCTGCACGCCCACCCATTTCTCGGCATAGGCCCGGCATTCGGCGCGGAAGGCGACGGGGTCGACTTCGTCCTTGTTGAGCTTCTTGGCGCGATACGCTTCCTCGACCTTCCACTCGATCGGCAGGCCGTGGCAGTCCCAGCCGGGAACATAGGGCGCGTCCTTGCCGAGCAGGGTCTGGCTGCGCACGACAATGTCCTTGAGGATCTTGTTCATCGCATGGCCCATGTGAATGTCGCCATTCGCATAGGGTGGGCCGTCATGGAGCAGGAAGCGCTCGCGCCCGCCTCGGGCCTCGCGCAGCTTCTGGTAGAGCCCGATCTTCGCCCAGCGCTCGAGGATCGCCGGTTCCTTGGCGGCAAGGCCGGCCTTCATGGGGAAATCGGTCTTCGGCAGGAAGACGGTGTCGCGCCAGTCGCGCGGGGAGTCGGTGGTGTCGGTCATTTGGCGGCGGGGATTAGCTGGTGTGGAGCGATCGGGGAAGCGGCTTTGCTTGTCCGTGCCGCTGCGCCGCTGACAAGCGGTTGACACGCTTGACACGAATCCGGCTTTTTCGGCGGAAGCGCCGGCGAAGCGGCAGGTTCGCGCCGGCGACGCGACACCTTCGCGGCACGTGCGCGACCGTCACGCGACACGGGTGCGACACTGCGCGACACCTGCGCGACACCGACGCGGCACCCACGCGTCGCCGACGCGGCAGGTTGACAGGGGACGGCGGGTCGCGGCGGTTGCATCGACCAGAATAGATCAGACGAAATCCTACATTGGAAGGGGCGGCGAAGCTGTTCCGCGCATCCGCGAAGACTCCCCTCCCTAAGAGGGAGGGGAACGGTCGCTACGATCGGAGGGACGGTGGCTTATCGAGACAGCAGCGCGCGCGCCTTGGCGGCATCGGCATCCATCTGCACCTTGAGCGCATCCATCGAATCGAACTTCGCCTCGGGGCGCAGCCAGTCGATCAGCGATACCTCGATCACCTGGTCGTACAGGTCGCCGGTGAAATCGAAGAAATGGCTCTCCAGCAGTTCCTCGGGCGGCTCGATGCTCGGGCGGATGCCGAGATTGGCGACGCCGTCGAGCATGCGCCCGTCGGCCAGCCGGCCGCGCACCGCGTAGATGCCGTAGGCCGGGCGCAGATAATTGGCGAGGTCCATATTGGCGGTGGGATAGCCGAGCTGTCGGCCGAGCTTCGCGCCGTGCTGCACCGGCCCTTGAATCGCAAACGGCCGGGTGAGCAATCGCGCCGCGCCGCGCGGATCGCCGGCGCGGAGACAGTCGCGGATGCGGCTGGACGAGACGGTCTCGCCGTCGAGCGTCACCGGCGCGACGATCTCGGCCGAATAACCGAGTTCGGCGCCCAGCGCGGCGAGGGTCTCGACATCGCCTTCGCGGCCCTTGCCGAAGGTGAAGTCGCCCCCGGTGACCACGCCGCCGGCATGGATGGTCTCGATTAGCTGGCGCTCCGCGAATTGCCGCGCGCCAAGCCCGGCCATCGCCGCATCGAAATGGAACACCAGCATCGCATCGGCGCCCGCCGCGGCGAACAGCCGGGCGCGCTGGTCGAGCGTGGTCAGCCGGAAATGCCCGGTCTGCGGCTGGAAGAAGCGCTTGGGGTGCGGATCGAAGGTGGCGACGAGGGCGGGGCGCCCCTCGGCCCGGGCACGCGCGATCGCGCGGCCGACCACGGCCTGATGGCCGAGGTGAAACCCGTCGAAATTGCCGAGCGCGACGATTCCGCCGCGAAGATGCGCCGGCACCGGCGAGCCGCTGTCCAGTCGCTCCATGGAAGGGGGCTATAGGGAGGGGAGGCGACCCAATCAAATCCTCCCTCGCGCAAGCGGGGGAGATGGCGCCGAAAGCGACGGAGGGGGCCGCTCCACGAGCGTGTCGCCTGCGGAAGCGCCCCCTCCGTCAGGCTGCGCCTGCCACCTCCCCCGCTACGCGAGGGAGGATTAAGGTTGCGGCACGATCCCGGCCCGGATCACCCGCAGCACATTGCCGCCCATCACCTTGCGGATCTCCGCCGGCGAAAAGCCGCGATCGACCAGCGCCTGCGTCACCGCGGCGAGCTGCGACGTATCGAATCCGGTGGTCACCGCGCCGTCGAAATCCGAGCCGAGCCCGACATGATCGATCCCGACCAGATCGCGGACATGCGCGATCGCGCGGGCGATCGCCTCGGGCGCGGTCGAGCAGATCGCCGCGTCCCAATAGCCGATGCCGATCACCCCGCCGGTCCTGGCGACGCCGCGAATCTCTTCGTCGGTCAGGTTGCGGTTGACCTTGCACGTCGCCTGCACGCCGCCATGGCTGGACACGACGGGACGGCGCGCCATCCGCAGCACTTCGGCGACACTCTGGTGGCTCGAATGGGCCACGTCGACGATCATGCCGAGCTGTTCCATGCGGCGCACCACCTGCACGCCGAGCGGCGTGAGCCCGGCTTTGCGCACGCCGTGCATCGAGCCGGCGACTTCATTGTCGAAGAAATGCGCGAGCCCGGCCATGCGGAAGCCCGCGGCGTGGAGCCGGTCGAGATTGCCGAGCGCGCCCTCCAGGTCCTGCAGCCCCTCGATCGACAGCATGCCGCCGACGACCTTGCTGCCGCGGGCGCGGTCGGCGAGCAGCCGGTCGAGCTCCTGCGGGGTGCGGATCACGCGCAGCCTGCCGTCCGATCCGCCGGCCGCGCGGTCGAGCTTCGCGGCATGCCAGAGCGAGCGCTGGAGCAGCGAATGCCAGGTCCGCACCGGCTGGAGCTGCGCCACCGTCAGCAGCGTGATGTTGTCGGTGTCGGCGCCGTTCGAATCGTAATTCTGGCCCTTGGGGGTCTTGGTCACCGACGAGAAGATCTGCAGCGCGACATTGCCCTCGATCAGCCGCGGCAGATCGACCTGGCCTCGCCCGGCGCGGTCGAGCAGGCTGCGGCGCCACAGCAAAGTGTCGCCGTGCAGGTCGGCGATCTGGAGCGAGGCGTGGAGCCGGCGTGTCTGCGCGCTGATCGCGGGAAGCGGCGCGGGGACGACCTTGTTCATCCCCGATTCGACGAACGCCGGGGCGAAGCCGAAAAAGCCGATGGCGGCGAGCAGGACCAGCGCCGCGAGGCCCCAGAGCCATTTCCTCATGCCACCCGCTCCAGCGTGACGAAGCTGTAGGCGGGGCGCCCGGCTTCGCCGGGGTGATCCTCACGCGCGACTTCGCGCCAGCCGGCGTCGAAGGCGGGGACGGTCGCGTCGCCCTCGGCATGGACATGGACTTCGGTGAGTTCGATGCGGTCGGCGCGGTCGAGCAGCAGTGCGAATATCTCGGCGCCGCCGATCACCGCCGCATCGTCGCCGGCCAGCGCCAGCGCCGCGTCGGGCGAATGCGCGACCTCGGCACCCGCGGCGGACCAGCCCTTGTCGCGGGTCAGCACGATGTGGCGGCGGCCCGGCAGCGGGGAGGGGAAGCTCTCGAAGGTCTTGCGGCCCATCACCATCGGCTTGCCCATCGTCTGCGCCTTGAAGCGCCTGAGGTCGGCGGGGAGGTGCCAGGGCAATTTGCCGTCGCGTCCGATCACGCCGTTGTCGGCGCGGGCGAGGTGGAAGGTGACGCGCGGCATCCGGCTCAGCTCGGCTGGCAGCGCATCAGCGCGGCGGCCTGGTCCTGCGCGGCGCCGTTGGCAGCGCCTTCGCTCACGCGGACTTCGTAGAGCTGCGGCCACATCTTGCCGGTGACGAAGATGCGCTTCGCGGCGGCATCCCAGGCGATGCCGTTGGGCACTTCGTCGTCGCTGGGGGTTGGCGGGCCCAGCGCCGAGACGTCGACGAACCCCTTGACCTTGCCGGTGGCGGGATCGATCCGCGCGATCAGATCGGTGCGCCAGATATTGGCCCAGACCTCTCCGTCGATCCATTCGAGCTCGTTGAGCTGGGTGACCGGGCAGCCATTGGCGGTGACCGCGATCGTCGACTGCTGCGCCATCGTTTCGGGATCGAGGAAGCGCAGATTCGCGGTGCCGTCGCTCATGATCACCGACTTGCCATCATGGGTGAGGCCCCAGCCTTCGCCGGTATAAGCGAACTCGCCTTTGGGAGCGAGATCGGCGCGATTGTAGATGAAGCCCTTCTGGTCCTTCCATGTCAGCTGGTAGATCCGGTCCTTCCAGCCGACGATCCCCTCGCCGAAATAAGGCGAGGCGAGCGGCGCCTGCGCGGTCACTTCGCCGGTTTCGAGGTTCACCTTGCGGATGCCCGACGTGCCTTCCTCGCCGGTGCTCTCGAACAGGGTGCCGGCGTCGATGTACAGCCCCTGGGTAAAGGCCTGCGAATCGTGCGGGTAGCTCTTCACCACCTCGACCGTCCGGACCGTGGGCAGCGCTTCCTGCGCGCCGCAGCCGGCGAGCAAGAGCAAGGGCAGCGCGTGGATCAGCCTGCGCATCAGACCGCCACCGCCGCCTTGATGTGCGCCTGCGCCTGATAATCGTGGATCACGAAATCCTCATATTCATAAGCATCGATCGAAGCCGCCTTGCGCAGGATCTCGAGCCGGGGAAGCGGGCCGGGCGCGCGGCCGAGCTGTTCGCGCGCCTGATCGAGATGGTTCGAATAGAGATGGCAGTCGCCGCCGGTCCAGACGAACTCGCCGGGCTCGAGCCCCGCCTGCTGCGCCAGCAGATGGGTGAGCAGGGCATAGCTGGCGATGTTGAACGGTACCCCGAGGAAAATGTCCGCCGAGCGCTGGTAGAGCTGGAGGCTGAGCCTGCCGTTCGCGACATAGGTCTGGAACAGGCAATGGCACGGCGCGAGCGCCATCGCGTGGAGCTCGCCGGGATTCCATGCCGAGACGATCTGGCGGCGCGAGCCCGGATTGTTGCGGATCTGGTCCAGCAGCCCGGTGATCTGATCGATCTCCTTGCCGTCGGCGGTCTCCCAGCGGCGCCATTGCTTGCCATAGACCGGGCCGAGATCGCCGTCGGCATCGGCCCATTCGTTCCAGATGCTCACCTTGCGCTCCTGCAGCCAGCGGACATTGGTGTCGCCGCGCAGGAACCACAGCAATTCGATGATGATCGATCGGATATGGAGCTTCTTGGTGGTGAGCAACGGAAAGCCCGCCGCGAGATCGAAGCGCATCTGGTGGCCGAACACCGAGCGGGTGCCCGTGCCGGTACGGTCCATCGTCTCCGCGCCGGTGGTGAGCGCGCGTTCCATCAGGTCGAGATATTGACGCATGCGCGGAGCCTAGCGGGCCGATCGGCTCGCGCCAACGGTTAGATCGATCCTCCCCCGCTGCGCGAGGGAGGATCGATCCCGCCAAAGCGGAGCGGTCTGCGCTTCGGCGGTCACCGCGCGGATGGCAGCTACCGATCGTGGGACTGGAAGCCCTGAATGCGCCGCGCCGCCTTGCCGACCCGGCCGCCGCGGGCGCGCTGTTTGCGTGCCTCGCCGACGAAGCGGCCGAAGTGGTGGCGTTCGTCTATCTGGCCACAGATCAGCGCGTGCTCGGGATGCGCCATGCGCGCTCCGGCTCGGTCGACCGGCTGGTGCTGCCGATCCGCGACATCGCCGCCGATGCCCTCGCGTTCGGCGCGGTCGCCGTGGTGATGGCGCACAACCATCCGAGCGGCGATCCGGCGCCCAGCATCGCGGACCGCGAGGCTACGCGATTGCTGGCGCGGGCGCTCGCGACGCTCGACATCCGGCTGCTCGATCACCTGATCGTCGCGCGCAACGGCGTGACCAGCTTCCGCCAGCTCGGTCTACTCTGACCCCTGCCCCGATTGCACCGCGGCGGGGGTGGCGAGCGCGCCGCTCTTGCACGCCTTGATCATGCCGGGCTCGGGGCGCGCGCCGGCGGCGCGGAAGATCGCGATATAGCCGCCCGCCGACGGCATCGGCCGCATCGAGACCAGGGCATAGCCGACCGCGGCGAATTCGCATTTGAGCAGATCGGGCGGCGTGCCGTGATGCTCGGTGGGCCGGTTGGCGTCGACCACGATCACTTGCCCGTCGGGACGCAGCGACGGCCGCAGCCGCCACAGGAACTCATAAGGCGATTCGATCTCGTGATACATGTGCACCATCAGCACGCGATCGAAGCTCGCTTCGGGCAGGCGCGGATCGGCGGGAAGCCCCAGCCGGACGCTGACATTGTCGAGCCGCTCGCGCACGACGCGGGTCGCCAGCGCATCGCGGACCTCGGGAACGATGTCCTCGGCGACCACACGGCCTTCCTTGCCGACGCGCTGGCCGAGGCGGATCGTGTAATAGCCTTCGCCTGCGCCGATATCGGCGACGGTCATGCCCGGCTTGATCCCGGCAAGGGCCATTACCTTGCCGGCTTCGTTCAGCCGGTCCCGCGCCTCCTCGGTCGACCAGCGGGCCGAGACGATCGGAGCGACCGGCCGCTGGGGCTCCGGAAAGGCCGGCTTCTCCGGCTTCGCCTCGCAGGCGCAGGCCAGAGCCAAGAGCGGGAGGAGGGCCGCCCTAATCGACATCTTCGACCTCCACCTGCTCCCCGGTCACGC
>JASLBO010000280.1 GCA_030146605.1 Sphingomonas sp.
AGTCCCGAGGGGCCGTGCTGCGCCGACCCGGCGGCGGCGATGTCGGCGCGGGTGCAGAAGCAGGGGTAGAGCAGGCCCATGTCGCGCAGCCGGTCGAGCGCCGCCTGATACAGCCCCAGCCGCTGCGACTGGAACGTCACCGCGCCGTCCCATTCGAGCCCCAACCATTCGAGATCGCGCAGGATCGCCTCGACATGTTCGGGGCGGCTGCGGGTGCCGTCGATATCCTCGATGCGCAGGCCGAACCGTCCGCCGGCGGCACGCGCGAAATCATGCGCCTGAACTGCTGAAAAGGCGTGGCCGAGATGGAGCCGCCCGGTCGGACTTGGCGCGAAACGCGTGTACACAGTCATCAAACCGGCCCTTGACCGTGAGTCGCCGCATATGCTGTCATGCGCCGGTCACCATTCCGGGTCAGGGAGTGGCGGCCGCACAAGGTGAGGGAGCACATGTATCATCCCGATCTGATCCGCCATCCCGACGGTTGCCCCGCACTCGTTTTGAATGCCGATTATACGCCGCTCAGCTATTATCCGCTCAGCGTATGGCCGTGGCAGACCGCGATAAAGGCGCTGTTCCTCGATCGGGTCGACGTGGTTTCCTATTACGAACGCGAGGTCCGAAGTCCCAGCGCGAGGCTGAAGCTGCCTTCGGTCATCGCGCTCAAACAATATGTCAAACCTTCGAATTTCCCCGCCTTCACGCGCTTCAACCTGTTCCTCCGCGACAAGTTCTCCTGTCAATATTGCGGCAGCCAGCGCGACCTCACCTTCGATCATGTCGTTCCCCGCGCCCATGGCGGCCGCACCACCTGGGAAAATGTCGCCACCGCCTGCGCGCCCTGCAACCTCAAAAAGGGCGGGCGTACCCCCAAACAGGCGGCGATGCCGCTCCATATCGAGCCGATCCGCCCGACCAGCTGGCAGCTGCAGGAACATGGCCGGCGCTTTCCGCCCAATTATCTCCACCAGACATGGCGCGACTGGCTCTATTGGGACGTCGAGCTCGAAGCCTGACCGCCCGAACCCGCATCCATTAGGCAATTGCGGCATCGCGCCTATACGGGCCGCGATCACTGAGGAGTATAGATGCGTATTCTGTTTCCTGCCGTTTTCTTCGCCGCCATCGCCGGTTCCGCGAGCGCCGCCGATAGCATCATGCCGCCGCGGTTTCAGGGCGAATGGGCCGTCCGGCTGACCGATTGCGGCTCGAAGGGGGGCGACAATACGGAAGGCATGACGATCAGTCCGCGCGCCATCGCACATTATGAAGAGGGGGTGACGATCAAGCGGGTGACCGTGCTCGGCCGCGACAGTCTCCGCTATGAAGGCGTTTTGTCGACCTATGACGGCGACGAGCCGGCTACGGGCGCGCTACGCCTCTCGGCAGACGGCAGCCGCCTGATCGAGGCCGGCTATACCGCCGGGCCCGACGGCAAGGCGCCCGACCTGCTGCGTTGCCCGAAGTAACGCGCGAGCAGGTTGTTTCGCGAGCTGTATTAAGCTAGCAATACACCGTGGCGTATTGCTTTTCCCGATGGCCAGAGGCCGATAAGAGGCGCTGATGGCCCGTGAACCCGGATCCGGCGACATCCGTTTCCCGCTGCGGCGGCAGAGCGAATCGGGCGAGGATTCGTCGGGTGCGCCGGTGCGTGCGTGGCGCCCCAAAGGCGCCGAACCCGCGCCGATCGCAATGACGATCGGCACGCCGCCGCCCGCAGCGCCGAAGCCCGGCCTTGCCCCCGACCCCTTCTGGCGCGCCGCACCGCCGCCGCCTCCGCCGCCGCCGACCCTGCCTCCCGAAGGGACGCCGCAATCGGGCGAAGGCGAGGGCGCCAACCTTCCCGCCATCCGCAAGCGCTTCCGCTTTCGCTGGCGCTGGCTGAGCTGGGGCCTGGCCGGGTTCATCCTGCTGTTCGTGCTCGCGGTGGCGTGGCTGGCGCTGACCGCGCCGTTGTCCAAATCGCTCGAGCCGCCGGCGCCGCCTTCGATCACCTTGCTGTCGGCCGAGGGCAAGCCGATCGCGCGGCGCGGCGCGGTGATCGCGCCGCCGGTGGACGTCGCCAGGCTGCCCGAGCATGTCGGCGCGGCGTTCATCGCGATCGAGGACCGGCGCTTCTTCGGGCATATCGGCGTCGATCCGCGCGGCATCCTGCGGGCGTTCCTGCACAATTCGACCAGCGACGGCCGCTCGCAGGGCGGCAGCACGATTACCCAGCAGCTCGCCAAGAACGCCTTCCTGACCTCCGACCGGACGGTCACCCGCAAGCTCAGGGAAGTGATGATCGCGTTCTGGCTCGAGGCGTGGCTGACCAAGGACGAGATCCTCTCGCGCTATCTCTCGAATGTCTATTTCGGCGACAACGTCTATGGGCTGCGCGCCGCCGCGCAGCATTATTTCAGCGTCGCCCCGGAAAAGCTGACGGTCAGCCAGGCGAGTCTGCTCGCCGGGCTGGTCAAGGCGCCGAGCCGGCTGGCGCCGACGGGCAATCTCAAGGGCGCGCGCGAGCGGCAGAAACTGGTGATCGCCGCGATGGTCGCGAGCGGCGCGCTGACCGAGGCCGAGGCGCGGCGGGTGCGCCCCGCGGTGCTCCGGGTGAGCAGGGACAAGGAACTGCCCAACGGCACCTATTTCGCCGACTGGGTGCTGCCCGAGGCGCGCGACCGTGCCGGCGGCGTGGCGACCGAGCAGACCGTGCAGACCACGCTGGAGACCAATATCCAGACTGCCGCCGAGCGCGCGGTGCGCGGAGCGGGGCTGCGCAAGACGCAGATCGCGCTCGTCGCGATGCGGCCCGACGGGCGGGTCGTGGCGATGGTCGGCGGCAAGAATTATCGCGAGAGCCCGTTCAACCGCGCCACCCAGGCGCGGCGCCAGCCGGGATCGACCTTCAAGTTGTTCGTCTATCTGGCGGCGCTCCGCTCGGGGATGACGCCCGACACCATGGTCGACGATTCGCCGGTGACGATCGGGGAATGGTCGCCGACCAACAGCGACGGGCGCTATGCGGGCAAGATCACGCTGCGCCAGGCCTTCGCCAAATCGAGCAATGTGGTGGCGGCACGGCTGACCAACGAGATCGGCGTCGGGCGGGTGATCCGCGCGGCGCGCGATCTGGGCATCTCGACGCCGATCGCCAACGAGGCCTCGATCGGGCTCGGCACGTCGACGGTGTCGCTGCTCGAGCTGACCGCAGCCTATGCCGCGGTGGCGAACGGGAGCTATCCGGTGCGGCCGCGCGGGCTGAACGACGATGAATCGGCGGACGACTGGCTGGCGGCGCGGCTGGGTTCGGCCACGCGCATTCCGGGCGGCGAGCTCGAGGACCTGCGCGCGCTGCTCGGCGCGGTGGTGAGTTCGGGCAGCGGGCGCGGCGCGGCGCTGTCGATCCCCGCTTTCGGCAAGACCGGCACGACACAGGATGCGCGCGACGCATGGTTCATCGGCTATGCCGGCGATCTGGTCGCCGCGGTGTGGATCGGCAATGACGACAATTCGCCGATCCCGGGCCTGTCGGGCGGCGGGATCCCGGCGCGGGTGTGGCGCGACTTCATGGTGCGCGCGCTCGGCGTGTCGCTGCCGCCGGCGCCGGTGGTCGAGGAGTTCGAAAACGCGATGTCGCTCGACGACGTGCTCAACAGCGTCGGCGATTTCGTCGAGGGCGCGGGGATCGAGACCGACGTGCTCGGTCCGCGCGACCGGCCCTTCCCCGAGGACGAGGAGGCGCCTCCGCTCGAGGACGAGCAGGGCCCCCCGCCGCGCGGCACCGGCGGGCGGCGCGGCGAGGAATAGAGGAATTGACCTGACGGGCGCGGGCCGCGATGGCTTGGCGCATGCGCTTCTTCTCCGACAATGCCGCCCCGGTCTGCAGCCAGGTCCTCGACGCGCTGGCCCGAGCGAATGTGCTCGACACCGCATATGACGGGGATCGCTGGTCGCAGCAGCTCGACGGGGCATTTTCGGAACTGTTCGAGACAAGGGTGCGGGCCTTGTGGGTGCCTTCGGGCACTTCGGCGAACGCGCTGGCGCTGGCGGCGCTCTGCCCGCCGCATGGCAGCGTGGTCTGCCACCGCGACGCGCATATCCAGAACGACGAATGCGGCGCGCCCGAATTCTACACCCATGGCGCCAAGCTCGCGCTTGCCGAGGGGCCCGGCGCCAGGCTCACTCCGGAGAGCGTGGCGGCGGTGCTCGACCGGGTCCAGAGCGGCGTCCACTGGGTCCAGCCGCATGCGATCTCGATCACCAACGCGACCGAATATGGGCTGGTCTATACCCCCGGGCAGGTCGCCGCGATCGGCGAGCTCGCCAAAGCGCGGGGACTGGGTCTGCATATGGACGGTGCGCGCTTTGCAAATGCCGTGGCGCATCTCGATTGCGCGCCCGCCGAGGTGACCTGGCGGGCCGGAGTCGATGTATTGAGCTTCGGCTTCGTCAAGAATGGCGGGATGAGCGCCGAGGCGCTGATCTTCTTCCGCCCCGAGCTGGCCGACGCGACGCTGTATCGCCGCAAGCGCGCGGGCTTGCTGCTGTCGAAGGGGCGGTATCTGGCGGCGCAGCTGCTGGCGATGCTGGAGGGCGATCTGTGGCTCGCCAATGCGCGGGCGGCGAATGCCGGGGCGCGGCTGCTCGCTGCGGCGGCGGGCGATCGGCTGGTCCATCCGGTCGAGGCCAATGAAGTGTTCCTCAGGGCGACGCCCGACGAGGCGGCGTCGCTGCGCGCGCTGGGGTTCGACTTTTACGACTGGGCGCCGGGCGAAGTGCGGCTGGTGACGTCGTGGGATCAGCGCGCGGAAGCGATCCAGCCGCTCGCGGACGCGATCGCGACGCTGTGAGCGAGGCGCCGTCGCCCCGCTCTGCGCGCCTGTCGGTCCTGATTCCGTTTCTGCTCGTCACCCTGATCTGGGGATCGACATGGATCGTCATCCGCGACCAGCTCTCGGTGGTGCCGGCGAGCTGGTCGGTGGCGTATCGCTTCGTCGTGGCCGGGGTGGTGATCCTCGGCTGGGCGCTGGCCCGGCGCGATTCGCTGAGGCTCGATGCGCGGGGCTGGGCGTTCGCGGCGGCGCTCGGCTTCGCGCAGTTCGTGCTCAACTTCAACTTCGTCTACCGTGCCGAGCAGCACATCACTTCGGGGGTGGTGGCGATCGTCTATGCGCTGCTGCTGGTGCCCAACGCGATCCTCGCGCGGACCTTTCTCGGCCAGCTGATGGGGCGCCAGCTGCTGATCGGATCGGCGGTGGCGATGGCGGGGGTGGCCTTGCTCTTCCTCCACGAAGCGCGGCTGAGCGATGCCGGGCCGGACGCGGCGCTGATCGGGATCGGCATCGCCCTGCTCGGCGTGCTCTCGGCTTCGGTCGCCAACGTCATGCAGGCGATGAAGACCGCCAGGGCCTATCCGATGGCGACGACATTGGGCTGGTCGATGCTGATCGGCGCGGCGATCGACGCGGCGTTCGCGTGGAGCACCACCGGGCCGCCGGTGATCGAGATGCGGTGGAGCTATATTGCGGGGACGCTGTATCTCGGCGTGCTCGGATCGGCGCTGGCCTTCACGATATACTTCCAGCTGATCCGCACGATCGGCCCGGCCAAGGCGGCCTATACCAGCGTGCTGATCCCGGTGATCGCGATGCTGCTGTCGACGATCTATGAAGGCTATCGCTGGTCGCTGCTCGCAGTGGCGGGAGCGGCGCTGGTGATGATCGGGCTGGTGCTGGCGCTCAAGGCGCGCAGGCCCAACCGGTAATCGGGGAAAAGCGGCCGCCAGCGCAGCACGCGCTTCGCCTTGCCATTGGCGACGCGGCGGTTCTCGGAATAGAAAGCGCGTGCCTGCGGACTGAGATCGGCCTGCTCCAGCGGCACCAGCGGCGGGGGCGCGATGCCGAGCAGCGTGCAGGCGTAAGCGACCACGTCGCTCTGCGGCGCGGGTACGTCGTCGGCGAGGTTGTATGCGCCCCGCGGTGCGTCGAACCCCGCGACCACCCCGGCGACAAGGTCGTCGAGATGCACGCGGCTGAACAGCTGTCCGGGAACGTGGATCCGCGCGGCATCGCCCCGCGCGGCACGGTCGAGCGGCGAGCGGCCGGGGCCGTAGATGCCGGGGAGGCGGAACACCCGTGCGCCGAGCGCCAGCCATGCCGCATCGGCCGCGGCGCGGGCGGTGCGGCGGCCGGTGCCGGTGGGGGCGGTCTCGTCGACCCAGGCGCCTTGCGTGTCGCCATAGACGCCGGTCGAGGAGAGATAGCCGAGCCAGCCGCGCGCCTCGGCGAGCTGCGCACCGAAGGCTGCGAGGATCGGATCGCTTTCGGTCGGGGCGACGGTCGACACGATGTGCGTGGCGTGGGTGATTTCGAAGGCGACGCGCCCGGCATCGCCAAAGGCGACGCTGTCGTCGCGCCCGTCACGCGTCACCGCGGCGATTCGCCAGCCGCCGGGGGCGAGGTGCCGGGCAAGCGCGCTTCCCGAATAGCCGAGGCCGAAGATCAGCAGGCGCATGAGACTTGTCAGCGGGCGCCATGGCCGCCGAAGGCGACGCCGAAGAAATCGCCCTTGTTCCAGCGTGGGCGCTCGTCGGCATCGGCGACGGCGCGCGCGGCGGCATAATTGACGCGCGTGAACTTGGCCGCGGCGGACCAGTCGATCGGCAGCGACAAATCGTCCGAGGGCTTGTGATAATGGCTGGCGAGAAATTCCTGTTGCGCCGCCGCGCCCGGCCCGCCGGGGCCGCTGTCGACCGAGACAGCCGGGATGCCCGCCTGGACGAAGCTGTAATGATCCGAGCGGATGAAGAACATCTCCTCGGGCGCGGGATCGGGCACGACCTTGAGCCCCTCCGCCGCCGCCGCCGCCGCATAGGTCGCGCCGAGAGTCGAGCGCTCGCCGCCGAGCACGACGATATCCTGCATCGCGAAGGTCAGGATCGGCATGTCGAGATTGATGTCGGCGACGAGGCTGCCACCGGCGGGCAAGGCCGGGTGCGCGGCGAAATAGCCGGAGCCGACCAGCCCCTTTTCCTCGGCGGTGAGGGCGACGAACAGGATCGAGCGGCGGGGGCGCTTGCCCGACGCAGTGAACGCGCGGGCGATCTCGAGCATCGCCGCCACCCCGACGCCATTGTCCATCGCGCCGTTGTAGATCGCATCGCCCTTTTCGGGCTCGCCCACGCCGATGTGATCGAGATGCGCGGAGAGCACGACATATTCGTTGCGCAACACCGGATCCGAACCCGGGAGGATGCCGACCACATTGCTGCTGCGCGCGGTGCGCACGCTGGTCTTCGCGGCGAGCCTGAGCGTGCCGGCAAGCGGCCCGCTGGGCATCCGCGTGCCGCGAAGCTCGGCGCCGAGCACGTCGCGCCAGCGGATGCGCGAGCCCGCGAACAGCTTCTCGGCGCCCGCCTGCCCGACAAAGCCGACCACCGGGGCGCCGGCCGACAGGATATGCGCCTTGCCGTCCGCGCCGATCCACGTCGTGCGCTCGAAATCATAATAAGGTGCCATCGCCTCGATCGGGAATTCGGCGCGGCGCTCGGTCGATTCGACGATGATCACCGCTTTGGCACCGCGCGCCTGGGCCAGCCGCGCCTTCTGGTCGTCATCGCCGAGGTGCGCCGCGACTTCGGCCGGGAGCCCTTCGGGCACGCCGGCATAGATCGCGACGATCTTGCCGCGCACGTCGAGCCCGCGATAATCGTCTCGCTTGCCCTGCGGATAGACGAGGCCGTAGCCGGCGAAGACGATTTGTCCTTCGGCAGTGAAGTCCGGAGTGGTGGCGACCCCCTGATTGACGAAATCGATCCCGAACTGGAGCGGGATCGCCGTGCCGCCGCGGGTGAGCGTCCATTTCGCTTTCTCGGCGGGCTTGTAGGCGGCGAGCCCGACCGGCTGGAACCAGCGGGCATCGGCACCCGGCTTCAGCCCGACGGCGAGCATCTGCGCCGCGACATATTCGGCGGCGATGTCGTAATCGCGGGTCCCCGCCTCGCGGCCGCGCAGCGCGTCGGAGGCGAGGAACTGGACATGCGCCGCGAGCGCGGTCTGATCGGGGGGGAGCTGCTGGGCGTGGGCTGGGGCGGCGCAAACCAATGCCCCCAACA
>JASLBO010000477.1 GCA_030146605.1 Sphingomonas sp.
GCCACGCCCGGCCCGAACGCACCGCCGCGAAGCCGTTGGCGCGCAGCACCGACTGGAACAACTCCCACACGCCCGAGGGCGAGAGCGGAGTCGCCGAGGTGACGGTGACGACGCCCTTGACCGCAGGATCGAGGATCAGCGTGCGGCCGGTGAGGCGCGAGATCTGGTCGGCGACGTCGGCGAGCTCCACCCCGCGCATGTTGATCACGATATCGCCGGGCGTGCCTTGATCGGCGGCATTCTGCGCGACGGCGACGCTGTCGAGCGCGATGCCGGCGAGCGCGAGAGCGGCGAAAGTGGAGCGAATCTTGTGCACTTTGGTCTCTTTATCGGAGCGGCACGGTAAGCGTCAGCCGCTTCCCGTCGCGAAGGATCTGGATCTGGGCGTTACCGCTGGCCTGGGCGGAGGCGAAAGCGGCGTTGGCGGCGGCCGGGTCGCCGAGCGATGTGCCGTTGACCGACTGGATGACATCGCCCGCCACCATTCCCGGCGGGCCGTTGTCGCCGATGCGGAAGCCGCCGGTTACCGGAGTCGCGTCGAAGCGCTGGAGCAGACCGGCGGCACTCGCTGCCGGGGGGATGGCCGGAGCGGGTGGGGCGCCGGGCGCGGTCGAGGTGACCGGCGAACCGGGCTGCGGGGTTTGCGCCGCCTGATTTTGGGCGGCCTGGTTCTGCGCGGCCTGCCGCTGCTCGGGCGACAAGGTCGGATCGGGGAAAGCGAGATATTCGCTGCGCCCGCCGACCGCGAGGATCACCCGGTCGCGCAGGATCGACTGGATCGTCGCGCCGTTGACTGCCTCGCCGACATGGAAGGGCGTCGCGGCTGCGCCGCTCACCGAGATGAAGGCAGTCGACAGCGAGGCGGGGATCGCCGCGATCACGCCCTTGAGCTCGAGCGGCAGCGTGGTGACCTGCGCCGCGTCGGCCGCGGCCACCTTGCCGAACGGAGCGAGCGCGATCGAGGCGCCGATGTCGGGCGCGACAGCGGGGCCGCTGCGCCCCGAGGGCACGGTGATCGCGCCGGTGCCGGCATGCCCGGCGAGCCGCCACGTCAGTCCGGCGAGCGCGAACGCGATCGAAAGCACGACCAGTCCGGTCAGCACGTCGAGCGCGGTACGCGCCTGGCGCGGCGTAAAGGAGAAAGCAGGGCTCATCCCCTGCGTCCGTCCACGAAGCCGTCGAGCGATGCAAGGGGCGTGCTTCCCTGCGCCGCGAACACCTGGATGCGGACGCGCTGGATCTCGGGATCGTCGGTGCCGCGCCGCGTCACCGCGATCCGCCATTGTTCGCCGAGCATCTCGACCTGATCGGGGTTCGTCGGCGCTTTCGCTTCCATCTCCGCGAGGCGGTTTTCGGCCACCCACATCGCCGCGGTGCGCCGCTCGAGCCCGCGGGTGGAGTCGATGTGCGACTCGACGGTGCGCATCAGGCCGACCGTGGCGATCGCGAGGACCGCAAGCGCGACGAGCGCCTCGATGAGGGAGAAACCGGTCTCTCCTCCATTCACCACGGAGGGGGACAGGGAAGCGGGCAAGATCACGCCTTCGGCACCGGAGCGGGTGCTGCCCGCGCGGTGAGCCCGTCATAGGTGACCAGCCAGCGCTGGCTGCCGCTCTCGACCAATGCGGAGAGCGGGCGGCCGGCGCCATCGACCCCGAGGATCACCGGGGGCCGTACGCTCAGCGTCACCACCATCCCGCCGGGCAGCCGATGAAAGCCGAACGCATCGTCGCTGCGCGCGATCAACTGGCCGCCGGCACCGATCGTCGCGAAGCCATAACCATGCTTCTCGGCCGTGAAGGCGAGTATCCGATCGCCGAGCATCGCGTCGTCGGCCGCGGCCTGGAGCCGGGTAGCGAGGCGGCGCGCTTCGGTCTCGACGCTCGGCGCGCGGGTGACGCTGCCGATGCCGAGCGTGACGGCGCCCGCCATCACGGCAACGATCGCGAGCACGATCAGCATCTCGAGCAGGGTGAAGCCCGCGTCGCGATCAGTCGCGATTCGTGTCTTCCCCCGCATCGGAGTCAGCCCTTGCCGTCGATATCGGCGTCGACCCCTTCGCCGCCCGGCTTGCCATCGCGGCCGAGCGAGCGAATCGTGAAGCTCATGCCGTCGGACTGATATTCGTACGGCTTCTGCCACGCGTCGAGCGGCGGCGCCGAGAGATAGCCGCCTTGCGCCCAGCTTCCCGGTACCGGTGCTGCTGTCGGCCTTTCGACGAGTGCCTTCAGCCCCTGTTCGGAGGTCGGATAGGTGCCGTTGTCGAGGCGGTACATCTTCAGCGCGCCGGTGATGCTGCTGACGTTCGATTTGGTGGTGGTGGCCTTGGCCTCGTCCGGGCGGCCCATCACGTTGACGGTGATCAGGCCGGCGATGACCGCGATGATCACCAGCACGATCATCATCTCGAGCAGCGTGAAGCCCGCCTCTCCCTCGTTCGGGATTGTGCGGCGCTTGTTGTTCTGCCTAAGCAGTGCGATGTCACTAAACTGTTTCAAAACTATGCGCATCCCAGCCCCATGCGTCCTTCCCATGAAGCAAAT
>JASLBO010000342.1 GCA_030146605.1 Sphingomonas sp.
CGTCCCGAAGTCGCACCGTAGAGCACGGTATTGCCGATGATCGTATTGTCCTGGCTGGCGAGCGGCGAGCTCACCATGGGGCGCACGACGATGACGCCGCCCGAAAGCCCCTTGCCGACATAGTCGTTGGCGTCGCCGAACACTTCGAGTGTGATGCCCTTGCACAGGAACGCGCCGAGCGACTGGCCCGCCGAACCGCGCAGCCGCACCTGGACGTGATCGTCGCTGAGCGTCGACATGCCGAACTTGCGGGTGACTTCGGACGACAGCCGCGTTCCCACCGCGCGGTGCGTATTGCGGACCGAATAGGTCAGCTGCATCTTCTCCCCGCGCGAGAACACCGCCGCCGCGTCCCGGATCATCTGCGCGTCGAGGCTGTCGGGAACCTCGTTGCGGAAGGTGGCGAGGCTGAAGCGCCGGTTCGAATCGTCGGCATCGACCTTGGCGAGGATCGGGTTGAGGTCGAGATCGTCGAGGTGCTCGGCCCCGCGGCTGACCTGACGCAGCAATTCGGTGCGGCCGATGATCTCGTCGAGGCTGCTGAAGCCTAGTTTGGCAAGGATCTCGCGCACTTCCTCGGCGATGAAAGTCATCAGGTTGATCACCTTCTCGGGCGTGCCGACGAACTTTGCGCGCAGGCGTTCGTCCTGCGTGCAGACGCCGACCGGGCACGTGTTCGAATGGCACTGCCGCACCATGATGCAGCCCATCGCCACCAGGCTCAGCGTGCCGATACCGAATTCCTCGGCGCCGAGGATCGCGGCGATGACGATGTCGCGCCCGGTCTTGAGCCCTCCGTCGGTGCGCAAGGTAACCCGTCCGCGCAGCCCGTTGAGCGTTAGCGTCTGGTTGACTTCGGTAAGCCCCATTTCCCACGGCGTGCCGGCATATTTCACCGATGTCTGGGGCGAGGCGCCGGTGCCGCCGACATGGCCGGCGACGAGGATCACATCGGCATGCGCCTTGGCGACGCCCGCCGCGACGGTGCCGATCCCTGCCGAACTGACCAGCTTCACGCAGACCCGCGCGCGCGGGTTGATCATCTTCAAGTCGTAGATGAGCTGGGCGAGGTCCTCGATCGAATAGATGTCATGGTGCGGCGGCGGGCTGATCAGCGTCACTCCCGGCGTCGCGTGGCGCAGCTTGGCGATGAACTCGGTGACCTTGAAGCCGGGCAGCTGACCGCCCTCGCCTGGCTTGGCGCCCTGGGCCACCTTGATCTCGATCTCGTCGCACGCGCCGAGATATTCCGCGGTCACGCCGAAGCGGCCCGAGGCGATCTGCTTGATCACCGAATTGGCATTGTCGCCATTTTCATACGGCGTGTAGCGCAGCCGGTCCTCGCCGCCTTCGCCCGACACGGCCTTGGCGCCGATCCGGTTCATCGCGATCGCCAGCGTCTCGTGCGCTTCGGGGCTAAGCGCCCCAAGCGACATGCCCGGCGTCACGAAGCGCTTGCGGATCTCGGTGATTGCCTCGACCTGATCGATCGCCAGTCCCTCGTTGGGGAAGTTGAACTCGAGCAGATCGCGCAGATAGACCGGCGGCATGTCGCGCACCCCGCGCGAGAATTGCAGATAGCTCGAATAGCTGTCGGTCGAGACGGCGGTCTGCAGCAGGTGCATCAATTGCGCCGAATAGGCATGCGTCTCGCCGCCGTGGCGCTGGCGATAGAAGCCGCCGATCGGCAGCGACGCCACCGCGCGGTCGAACGCCGCTTCGTGGCGCATCATCGCGTTGAGGTGGAGCGAGGCATAGCCTTCGCCTGAGATCTTGGCGGGCATGCCGGGGAACAGGTCGTGGACCAGCGCGCGGCTCAGGCCCACCGCTTCGAAATTATAACCGCCGCGGTACGACGAGATCACCGCGATCCCCATCTTCGACAGGATCTTGAGCAAGCCTTCGTCGATCGCCTTGCGGTGCCGCTTGAGGCAGTCGGTGAGGCTGAGATCGCCGAACAGCCCGCGCGCCTGGCGGTCGGCAATCGAGGCTTCAGCGAGATAGGCGTTCACCGTGGTCGCGCCGACGCCGATCAGCACGGCATAATAATGCGTGTCGAGGCATTCGGCGGTGCGGACGTTGACGCTGGCATAGGAGCGCAAGCCCCGGCGCACGAGGTGGGTGTGCACCGCCGCTGCGGCGAGCACCCCCGCGATCGCCACCTTGTCGACCCCGAGATGCTCGTCGGTCAGGAACAATTCGGTGCAGCCGGCGCGGACCGCCTGCTCGGCCTCGTAACGGATCCGCGCGATCGCGGCGCGGAGGCCATCGGGTCCGCCCTTCGCCTCGAAGGTGCAGTCGATCTCGGCGCACTGGCCGCCGAAATGCGCGCGCAGCCGGTGCCAGTCGGCATTGGTCAGCACCGGGCTCTCGAGCACCAGCACCGGGCTCTTGCTGCCCTCGACGTCGAGGATGTTGGCGAGGTTTCCGAAGCGGGTCTTGAGCGTCATCACCTGGCGTTCGCGCAAGGGATCGATCGGCGGGTTGGTGACCTGGCTGAAATTCTGCCGGAAGAACTGGCTGATCAGTCGCGGCTTGTCCGAGATGACCGCGAGCGGGGTATCGTCGCCCATCGATCCGATCGCTTCCTTGGCGGTCTCGACCATCGGCGCGAGGATCAGCTCCATGTCCTCGAGCGTCTGCCCCGCCGCGACCTGCCGCCGGGTCAGCTCGGCGCGGTCGTAATAATCGCCGGTCTCGGCGGCGGGGAGATCGTCGAGCGTGATGAACTCGCCGATCATCGCGGCATAATTGGCCTCGCCCGCTATGCGGTCCTTGATCGCCATGTCGTCGAACAGCACGCCGTTCTCGAGATCGACTGCGATCATCTGACCCGGACCCATCCGGCCCTTGGCGAGGATCGAGGATTCGGCAATCTGGACCATTCCGGTCTCGGAGCCGACGATCAGCAGGCCGTCCGACGTCTGGGTATAGCGCAGCGGCCGCAGCGCGTTGCGGTCGACGCCCGCAACGGCCCAGCGCCCGTCGGTCATCGCCAGCGCGGCGGGGCCGTCCCACGGCTCCATCACGCTCGCCAGATACTTGTACATCGACAGGTGGCTGGCGGGGGTATTGTCGTCCCACGCCTCGGGCACCAGCATCAATTTGGCAGTCGGCGCGTCGCGCCCCGAACGGCAGATCGCCTCGAACACCGCGTCGAGCGCGGCGGTATCGGAAGCGCCCGCCGGAATCACCGGCTTGAT
>JASLBO010000580.1 GCA_030146605.1 Sphingomonas sp.
GAAGAACTGCGCGAAATCCTCGATGTGGACCGGCCCGGCCTCGCTGCGATCGAAACGGCGAATGGCGAAGGCTGTCGTGCCGTAGCGATCGATCCCGTTGGGTAGCCCCTCGATCTCGTCCAGCCCGACCAGGTCGACTTCGGGCACGTCGATCCCGAGCAATCCCGCGATCGTCATCATCGAAAACTCGTTCTCGGGCACCTCGGGCAAGCGCAGCGAGGGGAGCTTGATGATCCAGCTGCCGCCTTCCCCATCGACGGGAATGGTCAGCCCGCCCTGCTTGCCCTTGCTCCTCAGCGCCGAGAATTTGAGCTGCACGCCCGCAAGCGAGAAGCGCAGCCTGGGCGTGCCCGATAGAATTGCCGCCTCCGTTGCGATTTCGAGCGATCGCGCTGTCTCGGCATCCGCGGGCAAGGCACGGATCGCGCCCGGCAGATCCTCGCCCAGCTCGGTCAGCAGCCGATATTCGCGCACGGCGTTGACGCCCGTCCGCTTCGCAAGGAAGTCGCGCAGCGCACCCTCCGGAAGAAGGTTGGAGAAGAAGGGCTGGAGCCGCGTCTGATATGCGCGATTGTCGGCGGTGTAGAGTTCGCCATAGCGTCCCTTGAACGACATGCTGAGCGTGTCGCGATCGGCATTGGCGACATAGGCTTCACTGAAGGTAAAGATGCTTCGATCGCCTTCGAGCGCCGTCAGCGTGCCGATGCGCTCCTCGTGCAGATAGATGTGGAGGGCGCGCGCATCAGTCATCGTCGTCGTCGTCCAGGCTGTGCGCCGGGATCTGCCGCGGCTCCGCAGGGCGATGCGCGATCGAATTGCGCAGCTCGCGAAGGCGGCCCGTCACAGCCGCGATGCCTTCGGAGAACAGCTGGAAATTTGTGCTGTAGGGCGGTCGATCAAGCTTGCGTGCCGCTGAGACAATGCCTTGGAGGCTGGCGAACGATCGCCTGTCGAAGCGCAGGCGGACCAATTCATCTACGGATTGTCGGAATTGAAGAACATCGAGCGCGCCGGGATGGATTTGCTCGAATTTGTCGGCGAGGCCGGTGAGGGCGGCGATCTTTACATGCGCATGGGAAGTGCTTTCATTCAGCGCCGTCGGTACGATGGACCGAACTACCCCTTCGACTGCCGGGACCGCGTGTCGGGGAACCAGCTGGACTTCAAGTTCCAGCGCACGCGCGAGTTCGGTCAGGCTGGAGAGCTGAAGGTCGACACCGCCTTGCTCGATCTTCGAGATATGGCTCTGCGGGAGCCGGACGCGCTCGCCTAACGCTCGCTGGGTGAGGCCGAGAGTCAGGCGAGCCTGCTTAAGCGCGCCACCGATGCGAGAGAGCTGAGCGGAGGGTATATGTTTACGCATATGGGCACCGGTACATATATGTAATAACAGATTGACAGCAAGCTCGGAGTTGGAGAAATAATATAGAACCTCATATAAGTTCTGCCATCTATATGCTTTCGCATATCGCGCTCCCCGCGGAGTCTCGCACTGAGAGCCTGCAATGCGGCCGGGAACCAAACGGACTCGAACGATGTTCCCTATTCGTTCTAGGTGACCGCAGGTCGCCGGTGCGGCGATCCGAAATCGATGGAGCCTTGGCATGGAGCATGATCTCCAGCTGCGCGCGGCTGCGCACGCAATCTACGACAATTGCTACCTTGGCGAGGACTGGGCGCCCGTCGGGTTCGACGACGCCGAGCGTTTCCGCACGGTTCATTATCGCCAGCCCGCGCAGCACAACAACCCACAAGCGGACATTGGCGGCGGCTTAGTCGCTCACCGACACCCGACATTGGTTCAGGCGCTGCTTGGCGGCTGGACCTGGGCCGACAACCGCCGGTCCGGAACTCGACTGTGGCATCGGTAAGCCGACCTTCGATCAGGCCGGATTCTTATGAACACTGAAGACCCATTGCGGACCTTAAAAGAGATTCTTAGTTTGCGTAGCCGATCCGAACGGTTGGAGCGAACGATGCCAATCATCGCCTTCTGGAAAGCGCTGTACACGGTCGGACACGATGCCGCATGTTTGACCGAGACTAACGATGGCTGGGTGCTCGAAGGTACAACCGTTTACCTGAAAGACGCTGCCCCAGTAGCGCTGAATTATCGTTTGGACTTGTCGCCCGATTGGGCAACCCACGCAGGCCGCATCAAGGGACGTGTCGGTAACGGTGCAGTGAACCACGAAATCCGGAGGGACGGCGAGGGATGGCTCCTTAACGGCAAGCGGCAGAGCGGACTTGAAGGCGTGTTCGATCTGGACTTCGGCTTCACGCCAGCGACCAACTACGCCCAGTTGCGCCGGTTGGCTTTGCAGGTGGGCGGAAACGCGAAATTTGACGTTGCCTGGATGGATGTGGAGAGCACCACCCTGGAACCGCTGCCACAGTTGTATAAGCGAATCTCGGATCGCGCCTACGACTATAACTCGCCGCAAGGCGCTTACAGAGCCATTCTTCAGCTGGACGAGAATGGCTTTGTGACTTTGTACCCGGACTTGTGGCAGACCGAATTCAACTGACATCCGCTTTTATCACGCAGGGCAACCGTATCCGCCTTATTTGCGCTTTCCCATCGATAATCAGAAGAGGGCCCGAGTTTGCCCGTCCGGTCATCGGCTCGTTCGCTGCGGCGATCGAGTACAAACGACGAATTTCGGGACC
>JASLBO010000412.1 GCA_030146605.1 Sphingomonas sp.
GCCCCTGCTGCCCCAAACGTTCGCCGTCTATCGCTTAGAGCTTGAGCCTACGAACAAACTTCAGGGAGAACCGAGATGCGCGAGGCTCACTTCGCCCGGCTTGACCTTGAGGCCGCCGCCGGTGAGCGCCGCCATCGACGCCGAATGATGCGGACTGCGGAACGGCCGCGTCCGGGTGAGCCGCCCGCCCGCCAGGGTTCCCGACACGGAAGCGACCATCGACACTTCGAGCGCCTCGGCGGCGTCGAGCGGCGGGAGGATTCCGGGCAGGCACGAAGCGAGCAGCGACTTGCCCGCGCCGGGGGGGCCGACCATCAGCATATTGTGGCCGCCCGCCGCGGCGATCTCGAGCGCGCGCTTTGCGGTCTCCTGCCCTTTGACTTGCGCCAGATCGGCGCCATGGCCGGGCTCCTCCATCTCGCCCGGCGGAGCCGCCGGCAGCAACTGGTTGCCCTTGAAATGATTGAGCAGCCCGATCAGGTCGGGTGCGGCGACGACCTCTACCGATCCCGCCCATGCCGCCTCGGGGCCCTGCGCCACCGGACAGACCAGCCCCTTGCCTTCGGCCGAGGCATGCAGCGCCGCCAGCAGCACGCCCGGCGACGGCGCGATCCGTCCATCGAGGCCAAGCTCACCGACGACGACATAGCCCGACAGCGTCTCGGCATCGGTCACGCCCATCGCCGCGAGCAGCGCCAATGCGATCGGCAAATCGAAGTGCGAGCCTTCCTTGGGCAAGTCCGCAGGGGAGAGATTGAGGATGATCCGCTTGGGCGGCAGCGCCAGCCCGATCGCGGCGATCGCGGCGCGCACCCGCTCGCGGCTCTCCGCCACTGCCTTGTCGGGCAGCCCGACGACGATGAAATTGGGCAGGCCGGCGACGAGGTTGCACTGTACCTCGACCCCGCGCGCCTCCAGCCCCAGATACGCCACGGTCGATACGCTCGCGATCATGCGGCCACCCCCTCGAAGGGAGACCATAACCGCTTTTCACCGTTGTGGAACGGATCGCCGCCGAAATGGAGCTAGCACGTGCCTGTCTTGCACGAACAACACACACCCCCCACATCCACCGCCATGCCCCGTTCGCGCAAGAGCCCGGTCGTCCGCATCGCCCTTCTGGTGATCGGGTTCCTGCTGATCGCCGCGACGCCGCTGGTGGGAATCATCCCGGGCCCGGGCGGCATCTTCGTATTCGCCGCCGGACTCGTCCTCGTGCTCCAGAACTCGAACTGGGCGCGCCGCCGCTTCGCGCGGCTCAAGCGGCGCTGGCCGCGCTTCGGCCATTACAGCGACATGGCGCTGCGCCGCCGCAGCTTCCGCCGGCGCCAGCAACGTGCGAAGGACGCGGCGATGGCCAGGGCGGAAGCCGAGCTGCTCGGTTTTCCGGCAGACCCGCGTTGACTTGCGGCGAACTTGGCCATATGGGCACCCGACACGCGGCCGCTCCAGTAGCGGCCCTTTTACGTTCCAGATTACCGAGGATGAGCGATGAAGCGGACCTTTCAGCCGAGCAACCTGGTGCGTGCGCGCCGGCACGGCTTCCGCAGCCGGATGGCGACCGTCGGCGGCCGCAACGTGATCCGCGCCCGCCGCAATCGCGGCCGCAAGAAGCTGTCGGCCTAACCGCCGTACCGCTCGCGCGGCTCACCGAGCGCAAGCACTATCTCGCCGCCAATGCGGGGAAGCGGGCGCCGATGCCCGGCTTTGTCCTGCTCGTGCGTGCGCGTGACGATGCGGATCCGACGATCCGCATCGGCATTACCGTATCCAAAAAAGTCGGCAACGCCGTGGTGCGCAATCGGATGAAGCGCCGCTTTCGCGCGCTTGCCCGCGAAGTGCTTCCGCAAGCCGGCATTCCCGGCGCCGACCATGTGCTGATCGGCCGGAATGGCGGGATCGAGCGCGATTATGACGCGCTCAAGGCCGAGCTGGCCAAGGCATGCGCGAAGCTCGCCCGGTGATCGCCCGCCTGCTCATCGCAATCGTCCGCTTCTGGCAGCTCGTGCCGTCGCGGATCCTGCCGCCCAGCTGCCGCTATGCGCCCAGTTGTTCGGCCTATGCAATCGAAGCGCTTCGCCGCTATGGAGCGCTCAAGGGCAGCTGGCTTGCGGCGAAGCGCATCCTGCGCTGCCATCCATGGGGCGGGCACGGCTACGATCCCGTGCCATGACGGACCTTTCCGGGGAATATCGGTGAAAAAAGAAGACCAAAAGAATTTCCTGATCTTCGCAGTGCTGGCCGCGCTCATCCTGTTCGGCTGGCCGCAGATCGCGCATTGGATCTTCCCGCAGCAGCAGCCCGCCCCGGTCCAGATCCAGGGCGGCAAGACCAAGCCCGTCGCCAACCCCGGTGCCGACCCCGCCGCCGATTCGCCCAAGGCGATGCGCGACCGCCAGATAGTGCTGGGCGAGACTCCGCGCGTGGCGATCGAGACGCCCAAGCTGCGCGGCTCGATCAACCTCAAGGGCGCGCGGATCGACGATCTCGTCCTCGTCCAATATGCCGAGACCGTCGCGAAGAACTCGCCGCCGATCCGCCTGCTCTCTCCCGGCGGCGCCAAGGGCGCCTATTTCACTCAGTTCGGCTGGCAGGGCGCCGGCGTCCAGGCGCCCGGGCCCGACACGATCTGGCAGGCCAGCGGCAACCGGCTGACCCCGACCAGTCCGGTCACGCTGAGCGCGCAGAGCCCGACCGGTCAGGTGTTCCGCATCGAATTGTCGGTCGACGCGAACTACATGTTCAATATCCGCCAGACGGTCGCCAATCTCGGCACCACGCCGGTCTCGGTCACGCCTTATGCGCTGGTCTCGCGCGCCGACCAGTCGACCGATGTCGATCAATGGGCCGCGCATGTAGGCCCGATCGCGGTCTCGCAAGGCGCCGCCAATTACGTCAACTACAAGGACGTCGACGGGGGGCCGCAGGTCTTTTCCACCACCGGCGGCTGGGTCGGCTATAGCGACCATTATTGGCTGGCCGCAGTGATCCCCGACCAGCGCATGGCGGTCCAGCTCCAGCACCGCCAGACCCCGACCAAGAGCTATCAGGCGGACTATCAGCTCGCCGCGCCGCTCAACGTCGAGCCGGGCAAGAAAGTCACCTGGTCCAGCCACTTCTTCGCCGGTGCGAAGGAAGTGAAGCTGCTCGAGGATTATCAGGACAAGCTCGGCATCGTCCAGTTCGATCGCGCGATCGACTGGGGCTGGTTCGGCGTGATCGAGCTACCGATCTTCTATTATCTCGACTGGCTGTACCGCCTCGTCGGCAATTTCGGCGTGGCGATCATTCTGCTGACGCTGACGATCCGCGGCCTGCTCTTCCCGATCGCCCAGCGCCAGTTCGCCTCGATGGCGGCGATGCGCGCGGTGCAGCCCAAGATGAAGGTGCTGCAGGACCGCCACAAGGACGACAAGGCACGCCAGCAGCAGGAGATCATGAAGCTCTACAAGGAGGAGAAGGTCAATCCGCTCGCGGGCTGCCTGCCGATCCTGCTGCAGATCCCGATCATGTTCGCGCTCTACAAGGTGCTGCTGCTGACGATCGAAATGCGTCACGAGCCGTTTGTCGGCTGGATCAAGGACCTTTCGGCGCCCGATCCGCTGCTGATCCTCAACCTGTTCGGACTGCTGAACTTCACGCCGCCCTCGTTCCTGGCGATCGGCGTGTTCCCGATCCTGCTCGGCGTGTCGATGTACTTCCAGTTCAAGCTCAACCCGGCGCCGATGGACGACATGCAGAAGCAGATCTTCTCGATCATGCCGTGGATGCTGATGTTCCTGATGGCGCCGTTCGCGGTGGGCCTGCAGGTCTACTGGATCACGTCGAACGTGCTGACCATGGCGCAGCAATGGCTGCTCTATCGCCAGCACCCCGCGCTCAAGGAGCCGGTCAAGGAGGAAGCGAAGGCCAAGTGAGCTTCACCGAAGACCAGATCGAGGCCGCCCGAAAGGTCTTCGCCGGCCCGATCGCGTTCCTCAAATCGGCCCCCAAGCTCGAGCATCTGCCCGATCCGGTGGTGCCCGAAG
>JASLBO010000413.1 GCA_030146605.1 Sphingomonas sp.
GCCCGTGCCAACCGGCGGGGATACGTCCCCGAAGCCCAGCCCTGAGTCCGGCGAGACGCCGCCGATCATCGTTCAGCCGCCCGTGCTGTTGCGCCCGACCCTGCTCGACGCCAGCGTGCTCACCGCCGGGCCGACGCTCAGCAAGGCGATGAGCGCGACGCCGGGCGCAGCCCTTACCAAAAAGGCGGCAGCCGCAGAGGCGGAGGCAACGCCGTCGCTCGTTCCGGCGGCTGCCGCGTTGGCGGTGCGCGCGGCGACTATCAATCCCGCGGTGGCGGGGATCGCCCAGCCTGCCAGCGCCGATCTCGCCGTCGCGCGCAGCGGGCTCAACCGGCTGGCGCTCGCGGCGGCGACGGGCAATCTCACCGCGTTGGCCGCCGGCAACGACATCGTGCTCGGCGACGGCGAAGTGATGGACGTTGCGCAGGATTATAGCGATCCGCGGCTGGGCGAGGGGCTGGCACGGCTCCAGGCACAGATCGGCGAAACCTGGCCGAGCCCGGCCCAGGCGCTGTGGATCGGGGAAAGCGAGCGCGCGCTGCTGCTCGACAGTGCGTTCCGCACTTTGGCGGCGAACGCCTTGCCCGATCTGGCGGCGGCGATCGGCAGCGCGGTCAACGCCAAGGATGTCGGCGCGATCGATCGGGCGCTCACAAAATCTGCGACGAGCTGAGCGGAGGACTGCACATGGAAGTCACCCAGCGCATCGATCGATCGTTCGCCGACGAGCATGTCATCGGCTGCGATCCGCCGCTCCGGCCTGATCTGCCCAATGTCTGGCGGCGGCGGATGCATCCCTTCGCCGGGCGCGCGGTTTCGGACAAGGCGCTCACCGCCGAACAGGAGGTGCGCTCGGGCATGCAGCGCCTCTATGGCCTGTCGCTCGCGCCTGGCAGCGTCTCGGGGCTCGAAGTCACGGCCGAGCCGGGGGCGATCGGGGCGGTACCCGAACTCGCGCAGTTGATCGTCTCGCCAGGGATCGCGCTCGCGGTCTCGGGCGAGGATATCAGCATCGGCAGCGCGCGCCGCGTGAAGCTCGCCGACCTGCCGGTGATCCTGCGCGTCGACCATGCCGATGCCGTCGAGGACGACGAAGATCCCGATGTCCTGACGGTCTCGTCACCGGTGGGAGGCGATCGGCTGCGGCCGGTGTTGCCGCGCCGTATCGGGCGTTCGCTCGGCGGGCTCGCTGCCAGTACGCGCAGCGCGCTGCTGCCGCATGTCGCGGTGCTCGTCGCGCGGCCGGTGACGGCGACCATTCTCGGAAGGCCGATGGATTCGTGCCCGCCTGATGCGCGCGATGACGCCTATGTCGATCTGCAGCGCATCGACGGTGCGCAGCTTGCATTGTTCCTATGGCCCGGCGAAGTCACTGCGACCGACGGCAGCCCGGACTATGCGCTGCCCAGCTACGACAAGGCGCAACGCAATCGCCTCGCCTATGCGACGTTCGACAACGAGAAATTGTTCGGCGACGGCGACATGCACCCGTGGGATGCCTGGGGCGTGCCGCTCGCTACGATCGGCTTCAATCCGGACTGGTCGCTGGCCTTTGTCGACCGGTTCAGCGTGGTGCGGATCGGCGGTACGCCGGGCAATCGCACGCCGTTGGTGCCGATGACCGGCGACCCACGTCTGTGGCAGGCGCGGATCGACCAGTTCGTCGGCCAGTTGGTCGAGCAGCCGTCGTTCGACGAAGTGTTGCTGCGCGACACCTTCGTGCGCCTGCCGCCGGTCGGGCTGCTCCCGCGCGACTTGTTCGATCCGGTGCTCCGGCGCCAGACCTTCTTCCCGGGCAGCTTCGCACTTTCGGCGATTCCCGTGCCGCAGAGCAATCTGGATCTCGCGATCCGCGAGGCGGCGGCGCTCGCCAGCTATAATCGCAGCGCACCCGACCGGGTCGAATTGCTCGTGCCGGTGCCCGATACGGTCTATGAGCCCAACCTTCTCGAGATCGAGGCCGCCGACCCGCGCTTCGCCACCACGATGGCGGCGTTCGCCGCGGATCGTGCGCGCTGGCTGGCGACGCGCGAGATCGGCCGCCGCCGGCTAGACCGCCTGAACGAGGCGATTTCGGGTCAGCCGGTGCGCTGGGCCGTTGCCGATCTGCCGATGGGCGAGAACAGTCCCGATCCCGGCGACCAGCCCCCGGTCGAGTGCACGCGCACCCGCCGCTTCGACGAGACCGGCACGACGGTGCGACTGCATAGCATGTCGGGCGCCGCGGCCTCGCTGCCGATCGCCAAGAGCGACACGGTATGGGTGTGGGTTCGGATCCACGCGACTGGCAATCTCACGGGGCTGTCATTGCGGCTCGGCACCGGGACAAGCCCGTCCTTCAGCGCCAATTTCACCAAAAGCGTTTTCTGGGGCGTCGCCGACGGCTTTTTCGGCAGTCCGGCCAAGGGGGGGCCGCTCCCCCCGGTGGGTCGCTGGGTGCGGCTTGAGGTTCCCGCATCGCAAGTGTGGGACGCAGCCGGCGGGTCGCTCGAGGGCTTCGCGGTCAATGCGGTCGAGTTCGGCCAGCGTGGCGGCCAGGTCGAATGGGGACCGTTCGGCACGATCGACGCCAGCGGCAATATCGCCACCTTCATCGCCGACGATGCGCCCGCCGGCGGTGGGCTGTTTTCCGGCACGGCGGGCCAGACCAATCCGGCCGCCGGCTGGCCGTGGAAGGCGGTGCCGGGGCGCGAGGATATCGTCGTACCCGATTTCGGCACCGTCGAGAGCGAAGGCGTGCGCGAGGTCGCCGCGCTCGACCCGTTCCGCGATCAATGGACCCAGGGCTTCCTGCGCCAGGATCTCGCCCAGCTCGAGGAACTGGGCATCGACGCCTTTCTCGGCCAGATCCGGGCGCGGCTCGACGCGACCAACGACGCGAT
>JASLBO010000429.1 GCA_030146605.1 Sphingomonas sp.
GTCGAAGGCGAGCGCCTCGTCATAGGGGACGTTCAGAAACGCGACATAGGCGCGGTTGACGAAGCTGCGCGTACGATCGAGCCGCGTCACCCACACCACCACCGGGGCGCTGTCGGCGATCATGCGGAACTCGTCCTCGCCTACCGGCAAGGGTTCGTGACCGGGCTCGGCCTCGCTCATCCTGTGCTACGCGCCCCCAACTCCATGTCTTGTCTTCGTAGGGGTAAGCTACGGGTATTCCAACCGAACCGCATCAGTTTCTCGGCATCGCAAGCACGGCCTGCGCGCGTTTGAGATGCGGCATGTCGAGCATCGCGCCGTCGAGCCCGATCGTCCCCGCGCCGGGATTTGCCGCAAACGCCGCGACGATCCGTCCGGCGCGCTCGATCTCGGCGGGGGAGGGCGAGAAGGCGTGGTTGATCACCGGCACCTGATCGGGATGGATCGCCATCATGCCCCGAAATCCGGCGCGGCGCGCCCTGGCGGCGACCCTGGCCAGCCCGTCGAGATCGCGAAAGTCGCCATGGATCGTCTCGATCGGGGTCACCCCCGCCGCCGCGGCGCCCGCCAGCGCCAGCGCGCGGAAGACCTGGTAGGGGAAGTCATATTCGCCATTCTCGTCGCGATTGTCGGTCGCGCCGAGCGCGGTGGCGCTGTCTTCCGCGCCCCAGGTCAGCGCGGCGAGGCGTGGGCAGCCCGCATAATCGCCGAGCCCGAACAGGGCAGGGGCGGTTTCGGTGGCGACGACGATCGTGCGGATCCCGCCGACGGGCAGCCCCGCCGCCGCTTCGAGCGCGGTCAGATAATGGTGGAGCCGTTCGGCCTCGGCCCGCGTCGCCTTGGGCAGCATGATCCCGTCGGGCCGTCCCGGCACGATCGCCGCGAGATCGGCGAGCGCATGTTCGCTGTCGAGCGGATTGACTCGCACCCATAACGGCTGCGCCCGCTCCGCACTCCGCAAATGCCCTGCGACCAGCGCGCGCGCCGCCGCCTTGTTGGACGGGGCGACCGCGTCCTCGAGATCGAGCAGCACGAGATCGGCGGCGCTGGCGCCGGCCTTGGCCAGCTTGCGCTCCGAATCCCCCGGCGCGAACAGCAAGGAGCGTGCAATCAGCGGGTCGGCCATGGATCCTCCGGGTTGAGGTCCAAAGACCTAGAGCGCGGTGGCGCGCGGGTAAACCGGGGGAGCTCAAGCCGAAGCCGTGGAGGGAAGTCGACGGCTTCGGCTTGCTCCCGGACGATGCCGCTCCAGGGGGAGGGGGACGGCACGCGATACAGGCGGAGCCGCTGGGAGACGGCGGCATCCGCGCACTCCCAATACGCAGGCGATCTCCGCCTGTCCGTTCGGGAGAAATCCGATACGGGCTTCTACGGCGCCGCGGCCGGCAAGCTTTACGCGCCATTAACCCTGTCCGCTTACCTTGTTCGCACATTTTCCGGGGGGAATTGGCTTTGCGCATTCTGATCGTGGACGACGAGCCGGCGATGCACGATTCCTATCGCCAGTGCTTCGCCGCGCCCGCCGCCGACGCCGGAGCGCTCGGCGCCATGGCCGCCGAACTGTTCGGCGACGAGGCGCCAGCCGAGCCCGCGCCCGATTTCGCCTGCGATCACAGGATGCAGGGCCTCGATGCCGTCGCCGCGGTCGAGGAAACGCTGCAGACCGGCGAGCGCTATTCGGTCGCCTTCATCGACGTCCGCATGCCCCCCGGCATCGACGGCAAGGAAACCGCGAAGCGCATCCGCGCGCTCGATCCCGACATCAACCTCGTCATCGTCACCGGCTTTTCCGATTTCTCACCCCTGGAGATCAGCCGCGCCGCTGGCCCCGCCGACAAGATCTTCTACATCGCCAAGCCGTTCCAGGCCGAGGAAGTCGTCCAGACCGCGACGGCTCTGGCCCAGCGCTGGAAAGTCGATCTCGACCTCAAACACGCCATCGCCCTGCTCGAGGAACAGAAGCTCGAACTCGCCGCCAACGAATCGCGCGCCATCCACATGGCCAATCACGATTCGCTGACCGACGCGCCCAATCGCCTGGCTTTCCTCCACGCGCTCGGCCAGGCGGTAAAGGGCGAGCAGTGCTTCGCGATGGCGATGCTGGACCTCGATCGCTTCAAGCTGGTCAACGACACGCTCGGCCACCTCGCCGGCGACGAACTGATCCGCATGGTCTGCGCGATCCTCCAGACCAACCTGCGCGACGGCTTCGTCGCCCGGCTCGGCGGCGACGAATTCGCCATGCTGATGCAGGTCACCGGCGACGACGAGGCAGCGATGCGCTGCGAGCGCCTGCTCAAGGCCGTCACCACCAGCTTCAAGGTATTCGGCCATTCGGTCCAGGCCGGTGCCTCGCTCGGGCTGATCGTCGTCGAGCCGGGCAGCATCGGCGACCCGATCGACGTGATGCGCCGCGCCGATCTCGCGCTCAACGAAGCCAAGCGCCAGGGCCGCGGCTGCGTGCGCGTGTTCGACGAGAGCATGGACGAATCGATCCGCTTCCGCCGCCAGATCGAGACCGGCCTGTCCGAAGCGATCGCCAAAGGCGAGCTCAAGCTCGTCTTCCAGCCGATCGTCGGCCGCGATCTCGACATCACCGGCTTCGAGGCGCTGATCCGCTGGTGCAGCCCCGAATATGGCATGGTCCCGCCGGCGATGTTCATCCCGATCGCCGAGGAATCGAACCTGATCCACGAACTCGGCGACTGGGTGATCGACCAAGCGGTCGGCGCGCTCAAGAGCTGGCCGGGCCAATATGTCTCGGTCAATTTCAGCCCGCGCCAGTTCCGCCGGCAAAATTTCGTCGCGCATGTCGTCGAGCGCGTCGCGAGCGCCGGGATCGAGCCCGGCCGCTTCCAGATCGAGATCACCGAGACCGCGATCTTCGACAATGTCGAGCGCGCCGCCGAGATCCTGTTCAAGCTGCGCCAGATGGGCTTCCGCATCGCGCTCGACGATTTCGGCACCGGCTATTCGTCGCTCTACAATATCCGCCGCTTCGCGCTCGATTGCCTCAAGATCGACCGCAGCTTCGTCGACGGCATGGGCCGCGAGCGCGAGAGCGCCGCGATCGTCCATTCGGTGATCCATCTCGGCCGCGCGCTCGGCATGGAAGTCGTCGCCGAGGGCGTCGAGACCGCGGCCCAGCTCGAAGCGCTGCGCATCGCCGGCTGCAGCCACATGCAGGGCTATCATCTCTCGCGCCCGGTCCCTGCCGAAGATGCGCTGCTGCTCGCCGAAGCGGGCAGCCTTGCGCCGCGGCCCGAGCTCGAGCCCGAGATCGCAGGCACCGGGACCTACGGCTGATGGCCGGTGCGGCGCGGTTGCGTCTGCCGCGGTCGCTCGGCGCCAAGCTCGTCCTGATACTCACCGGGGTGGGGCTGCTCGGCGCGACCGCGCTCACGTTGCTGCTCGCCACCGTCATCATCCCCAATTTCAACCGGCTCGAACAGGATTCGATCGCCGCGCATGTCGCGCGCACCCGGGCCGTGGTCGGCGATCTCGCCGCCAAGGTCGAGAATGCCGTGCGCGATTACGGCGACTGGAATGCGTCGTGGGACTATATCGCCGCCCCGAACCGCGCATTCGAGGAAGACAGCTTCTCGACGCTGGCGATGGTCAATCTCGACGTCAACGGCATGGCCTATGTCCGCCCCGATCGCTCGGTGGTGATCGCCCGCTGGGTCGATGTCGCCCGCGAAAGCGAATTGCCCGCGATGCGCGACGCGCTGACCGCCGCGATCGGGCGCCTCGATTTCGAAGCCGCGCTCGATGGCCGCAGCTCGGCGGGCTTCTATCTCAGGATCGGCGATACCCTGGCGGCCATCGGCATCGCGCGGGTCCGCCGCAGCGACGGCAGCGGGGCGCCGCGCGGCTATGTGCTGATGGCGCGCACCGTCACTGCCCGGCAGCTCGGCACCTTGCTCCAGCTCGAGGCGCGCCTCGCCGCGGCTTCCGATCGCGTCACGATCACCCCGGGTCCGTCGCGCACCAGCATCGCGGTGCCGATCCCCGGGCCGGGCGGGCGCCACGTCGCCACCGCGGCATACAGCGTCCCGCGCGATCTCTCGACGCTCGGCAAGCGCATGCTGATCCTCGCCGTCCTCGGATCGTCGCTCTTGCTCGCGGTGGTTTTGCTGGTGCTGCGCCGGACGATCACGCGGCTGGTGCTCCAGCCGCTCCACCGGGTCGAGCGCCATATGGGCGTCGTCCGCAATTCGGGCGATCTCGGCCTGCTCACCGTGGACGAGCGCGACGACGAGATCGGCAGCCTCGTCACCAGCTTCAATTCGATGCTTCGTCAGCTCAAGGACCTGCGCGAACGGCTCGAGGTCCAGAGCTTCACGCTCGGCCGCAGCGAGAGCGCGGTCGCGGTGATGCACAATGTCCGCAACGCGCTGAACCCGGTCACCACGGTGCTGAGCCAGGGGCTCGATCGGCCCGCCGCGATCGATCCGGCAACGATCGACAAGGCGCTTGCCGAACTCGCCGACCCGGCATTGCCGGCCGAGCGGCGCGGCAAGCTCATCGCTTTTCTCGTCGCGGCGTTCGAGGCAGTCGAGCGCGAGCGCGCCGATCGCCGCGAGCAGCTCGGCGTCGGCCGCACGGCGCTGCGCCAGGTGCTCGAAATCATCGGCGAGCAGCAGGAGGCAGCGAACGAGCGCCCGGCGCTCGCGGTCTGCGACATCAGCGAGATCGTCGCGCAGAACGCCACGATCGCGCGCTATTCGGGCGCGAATTCGATCGCGTTCAGCTTCCCGTCGCGGCCGCACCTCGTGTTGGCCAATCGGGTGATCCTCAGCCAGGTGGTCGGCAATCTCTTCGCCAATGCGGCCGAAGCGATCGCCGCGGCGGGCAGGGGCGGCGGCAGCATCGCCGTTTCCGTCCACCAGAAGGAAGAACGCACCGTGATCGTCATCCGCGACGATGGCGAAGGCTTCGATCCGGCCTCCACGCCCACCTTGTTCCAGCGTGGCTTCTCGACCCGTGCGCACAAGTCCGGCGGGCTGGGCCTCCATTGGTGCGCCAATTCGATGCTCGCGATGGAAGGGACGCTGGACCTGCAGAGCGACGGCCAGGGCCGAGGCGCGCGTGCGGTGCTGACCCTGGGTGCGGCGATCGCAGAGGAGGAACTGGCGGCCTGATCTTACAAGCCCCTCCCTTCAGGGGAGGGGTTGGGGTGGGGCT